>JBAUWJ010000185.1:0-7426 GCA_049583715.1 Arenicellales bacterium
TGCGGGACAGGGATGTCTCGCCGCGAATCAAGCACTGTAAGGGCTTGATTCGGCGTAGCCGAGTAGCGGACATGCGCCGTGCTCGGCGCGTTGAAAAAGGCCAGGATGGCGTTTTTCAACATCCTGCTAGGCGATCAGAACGTGACGTTCTTCATGCTCTCGCCCAACTCCTGGACGTTGGCGTTCTTGCCTTCGAGCTTCACGCGCAGGCGCAGATCGTTCTGGGACTCGGCGTTCTTGAGGGCGTCGTCGTAGGAGACGAGATCCGCCTCGTAGAGGTCGAACAGGGACTGGTCGAAGGTCTGCATGCCGTGCTCGCGGGAATGGGCGATCACGTCGCGGACCTCGTCGATCTTGCCCTTCAGAATCAGGTCGGCGATCAGCGGCGTATTGATCATGATTTCCACCGCGGGCACCCGCCCCTTGGCATTCTTGATGGGCAGCAGCCGCTGGGAGATCAGTGCTTTCAGGTTCATCGACAGGTCCATCAGCAACTGGTTCCGGCGATCCGCCGGGAAGAAGTTGATGATCCGGTCCAGCGCCTGGTAGGTGTTGTTGGAGTGGAGTGTGGCGATGCACAAGTGGCCGGTTTCCGAGAACACGATGGCATTGTCCATCGTCTCGCGGTGGCGGATCTCACCGATCTGAATGACGTCCGGTGCCTGGCGCATGGCATTCGTCAGGGCGACCTCCCAGGATTCCGTGTCGACGCCGATCTCACGCTGGGTGATGATGCAGTTGCGGTGCTCGTGCACGTACTCGATCGGATCCTCGATGGTGATGATGTGCCCGTAGCTGTGCTCGTTGCGGTATCCCACCAGCGACGCCATGGACGTGCTCTTGCCGGTGCCCGTGCCGCCCACGAAGATCACCAGGCCTCGCTTGGACATGGCGATCTCCCTCATGACGGGCGGCAGATGAAGCTCCTCGAACTTGGGGATGCGGGTCTCGATAGTACGCAGCACCATGCCCACACGGTTCTGCTGTACGAACACGTTGACACGGAAGCGGCCGATCTCGACCGGATTGAGGGCAAAGTTGCACTCCTTCGTGGCCTCGAACTCCCGGGTCTGCTCTTCGTTCATGACGCTGTAGGCGAGATCCCGCGCCTGGTCGGGCGTCAGGGCCTGGCGCGTGATGGGCACGATCTTGGCGTCGATCTTGAGACTGGGCGGCACCCCCGCGGTGATGAAGAGGTCCGAGGCCTTCTTGTGGACCATCAGCTTGAGAAAGTCGGTGAAGACCATGGCTTATCTCCCCGCCGTCGCCGTGCGGGGCGCGCTCCCCATATTGAACTTGTCCCTGCTGACCGCCCTGGCCCGAGCCTGCTCCGCGGTGATGACCCGCGAGCGCACGAGCTCCAGCAGGTGCTGGTCCAGGGTCTGCATGCCTTCCGCCTGGCTGGTCTGCATGACGGAGTACATCTGGGGGACTTTCGCTTCGCGAATGAGATTCCGGATCGCGGGGTTGGCCACCATGATCTCCCAGGCCGGCACCCGGCCGCCGCCGGACTTCTTCAGAAGCGTCTGTGACACGACCGCCGCGAGGGACTCGGACAGCATCGTGCGCACCATGTCCTTTTCACCCGCCGGAAACACATCGATGATGCGGTCAACGGTCTTCGCCGCCGATGTCGTATGGAGGGTGGCGAACACCAGGTGCCCGGTCTCCGCCGCGGTCAGCGCCAGGCGGATGGTCTCGAGATCGCGCATCTCGCCGACCAGAATCACGTCCGGGTCTTCGCGCAGCGCGCTGCGCAGCGCCTCGGAGAATCCCAGCGTGTGCGGGCCGAGCTCGCGCTGGTTGATCAGGCAGTTCTTGCTGGTGTGAACGAACTCGATCGGGTCCTCGATGGTCAGGATGTGGCTGAACTGGTTCTCGTTGACGTGGTTCACCATCGCCGCCAGCGTGGTAGACTTGCCCGACCCTGTCGGGCCGGTGACCAGCACCAGGCCGCGCGGCTTCATCGACAGGTCCCGGAACACCTGGGGCGCGTTGATCCGGTCGAGGTCCCAGACCATGCTCGGAATCGTTCTGAAGACCGCCGCGGGTCCGCGCTGCTGATTGAACGCGTTGACGCGAAAGCGGGCGACTTTCGGCAGCTCGAAGGAGAAGTCGGTTTCCAGGAACTCCTCGAAGGCCTTCTGCTGCTTGTCGTTCATGATGTCGTAGATCATGTTGTGGACGGTCCGGTCGTCCATCGCGTCCACGTTGATCCGTTTGATCTCGCCGTCGACGCGGATCAGGGGCGGCATGCCCGCGGACAGGTGCAGGTCCGAGGCGTTCTTTTTGTAGGCGAAAGCCAGCAGTTCAGAAATATCCATTGCGGTCTCCAGTCGTGCCCGGCGGCGACCACGGCGCCGGTTCGGGTTGCGGCTCGATTTCCCCCGCGGGCTGTCTTCGGGCGGCCCGCGGGGTTATGGTCCGCTGATCAAAGTATAACGACGCGGGTGCCGTAGACAAGTTGCCGAACGATACAACCAGCATTAAACAGCGCTATGAGAGGGTTGTCGCCGATATCGCCGCGGCGGCCCGACAATCGGTGAGAAATCCCGACGAAATCCTGCTCCTGGGGGCCAGCAAGGAGCAGCCCGCCGCCGCCATCCGGGCCCTGGCGAGCCTGGGGCTGAAGGACTTCGGCGAGAACTACGTCCAGGACGCCCTGGAGAAGCAGGCGCAGCTTGCGGACCTGCCGCTGACCTGGCACTTCATCGGCCATATCCAAAGCAACAAGACCCGTGATATCGCCAACCATTTCGACTGGGTGCACAGCGTGGACCGGCTGAAGATCGCTCGACGGCTCTCCGACCAGCGCGAGCTGCCCACCGCACTGAACCTGTGCCTCGAGGTCAACATCGACGAGGAACCCAGCAAGAGCGGACTGGACCCCGCCGAGACGGCCGGGGTCGCGGCCGAGGTCGCCGGCCTGCCCAACGTGCGCCTGCGCGGCCTGATGGCCATTCCCAGGCCCGAATCGGATCCGGTCCTGCAACGTGCGGCGTTCCGGCGCGTCAGAGCGCTCTATGAAGCCCTGCGCGCCGGCGGGCTCGAGCTGGATACGCTTTCCATGGGCATGAGCGCGGACATGCGGGCGGCCATCGCCGAAGGCGCCACGATCGTCCGAATTGGAACAGCCCTGTTCGGTCCGCGGCCGCGGTAGCGGCGCGCCGGAGGCGGCACCGGTGAGGCAGGCGATGTTTCTTCGACAACGCCCCCCCGCGCCCGAGACTTGTTAAACTTGCCACCCCTCGTCCCATCGATCAGGCATGCAAGCAGAAACAACAATCGGCTTCGTCGGCGCGGGCAACATGGCGGCGGCACTCATCGGTGGCCTCATCAAGCGAGGCCGCAAACCGGACCGGGTCGTCGTGTTCGATCCCGACACCACCAAGACCGACACCCTGCGCGCGCGTTTCTCCATCGAGGTCGCGGCGGACAACGCCGGGCTCCTGCGAGACTGTGACGTGGTGGTGCTGGCGGTCAAGCCCCAGGTCATGCACAAGGTGCTGGCTCCGCTGGCGGCCGCCGTGCCGGCGATGCCCCCTCTCATCGTCTCCATAGCCGCCGGCATCCGGATCGCTTCCATCGAAAAATGGCTGGGCCGGCGCCTGGCCGTCGTCCGGGTGATGCCGAACACGCCCTCGCTCGTGGGCGCCGGCGCGTCGGGGCTGTACGCCAACGAGCTCGCCAACGAGGACCAGAGGGACACCGCCGAGTCCCTGATGCGGGCGGTGGGCATCGCCGCCTGGGTGGCCGACGAACGGCAGCTCGATACCGTGACCGGGCTGTCCGGAAGCGGCCCTGCCTACTTCATGCTGTTCATGCAGGCCATGGTGGAGGGCGCCGTCGAGCGGGGGCTCGCCCGCGACACCGCACTCGCCCTGGTGATCCAGACCTGCCGCGGCGCGGCGGAGCTCGCCGGCGAGAGCAAGGAGTCGCTCGAGCAGCTCAGGATCAACGTGACATCGCCCGGCGGCACCACCGAGCGGGGACTCGAAACCATGAGAGCTGCCGGTATCGAGCAGATCATCGCCAGCGCAGTGAAGGCCGCCGCGGACCGCGGGGACGAGTTGGCCACCACGCTGGCCGGGGAGCGATAATGGGTGGGTATTTCAACAACGCCGGCCTGTTCCTGGTCGATACCTTCTTCGGCCTGTACATCCTGGTCGTGCTCGTGCGGTTCATGCTGCAGTGGCTGCGGGCGGATTTCTACAACCCCGTATCGCAGTTCATCGTCACCGTCACCAATCCGCCCCTTCGGATCCTGCGCCGGTTCATACCGGGGTTGTGGGGGATAGACCTCGCATCGGTGGTGCTGTTGCTGGCCCTGTCCATGCTCAAGTCCTGGCTCATACTGTCGATGGTCGGACGCTCGACCACTTTCCCTGGCCTTCTGATCTACTCGATCGGCCTGTTGCTGCAGCTCACGATCTACGTGTTCATATTCACGATATTCGTGCGCGTGATACTGAGCTGGATTGCCCCGTACCAGGGCTACAACCCGGTTCTGCGCGTTCTGTACGACCTCACGGAGCCCATCATGGCACCGGCAAGGCGTCTCATTCCGCCCATCGCCGCCCTGGATATCTCACCGATCGTGGTGTTCATCTTTCTGTACCTCACCTTGATGCTGATCGTGCAGCCCATCATCGATTTCGGGCTCCTCCTCAATCGCTGACCCTTGGCTGATCCATGGGGCGGACACCGGTGTGGGGCAGGTGGCGGGGCGAGAGCCTCGAGCTGCGCGTTCAGGTGCACACGCAGAGCAGGCGGGAGGGCCTCGACGCGCCGCGGGAAGACGTCCTTCAGGTGCGGGTGAACGCCCCGCCGGTGGAGGGCAAGGCCAACAAGCGTGTGCTGGACGTGCTCGCACAGGCGTTCGGGGTTCCCTTGTCAAGAGTCCGGTTGGTGCACGGTGCGCGCTCGCGCCGCAAATTGATTCGTATCGAGCGCCCCGAGCGGATTCCGGAACACCTGGAATCCGCGCTGCAATCGCTGCGGCAGGTTGACCAAACGCGAAAAGCCGTCTAAGAATGAGTAAAAGTCTGAGTGACTCGGCCATGAACTCTCAGAGCGTGGGAAACGGCGGGCGGCGTACGGACTTGTCCGCCCGGTGCTCTCGTTTTCCGTCGTTGACCGGTCGGCTGTCCGGCCCGTCGATTCTCCTTCCCTCTCGCGCCGGCGGGTCCGTGGCCGCCACGAGCCGTCCGGCGAACGGGCCCCGGGCGGCGTACCGGGTTTCGACCGATCATCTGCCTGATGGGGGGTATATCGGCCAACAGCGTCGAAGCGGCCGTCACGCCGCCTGACACTGTCAGCCGCAAATCATGATCACGGCACTTGCGACCGACCCGTTCGGCCAGCGCCTCCAGGACTACGGTCGGTGGCGCGAGCGGCTGGCGGATGCTATTCAGTCCTACCAGGAGTTTCAGGAGGCAGGTCCGGACACGGACGACGAGAACGACCGTCCGGGCGAGCTGAGGCTGTACGAGCTCGTCGAGTCCCTGCGCGCCGACAAGCTCAACATCGCCCTGGTGGGGGAATTCTCCCGGGGCAAGACCGAGCTGATCAACGCGATCTTCTTCTCCGATTACGACCGCCGGCTGCTGCCGTCGACCCCGGGGCGCACCACCATGTGCCCCATGGAGATCATGTACGACCCGGACCTGGAGCCGGGCATCCGCCTGCTCCCCATCGAGACCCGCAAGTCGGGGCTCACGATTTCGGAACACAAGAAATCGGCGATCCACTGGACCAGTATCCCCTTCGACCTCGGCTCTCCGGACAGCATCGCCGAGGCGCTCAAGGAAATCATCGCCAGCAAGACGGTGACCCGGCGCGAGGCCGAGGAGCTCGGCATGCTGTCGCTGGTGGAGGACGCGGAGGGCTCCAGCACCTGCGAGATTCCGGTGTGGCGGCACGCCGTCGTCAACTACCCCCATCCGCTGCTGGAGCAGGGTCTCGTCGTGCTGGATACACCGGGCCTCAACGCGCTCGGTACCGAGCCCGAGCTCACTTACAGCATGCTGCCCTCGGCCCACGCGATCCTTTTCGTGCTGGCAGCGGACACCGGTGTGACGCGCAGCGACCTCGAGATCTGGCGTGACCATGTATGCACCGCGACGAGCAAGCACTCCGAGGCCCGGATCGCCGCCCTGAACAAGATCGACACGCTGTGGGACGGCCTCGACGACGAGGAAGCACTCGACGGCTACATCAAGCGCCAGGCCGAGGAGACCCGCCGCCTGCTGGACATCAGCGCCGACATGGTGTTTCCCGTCTCCGCACAGAAGGGCCTGCTCGCCAAGATCCGCAAGGACGCGGAGCTCATCGAGCGCAGCGGCCTCCCCTCCCTGGAGCTCAAGCTCTCCGAGGACATCGTCACCTACAAGCGCAAGCTCATCAGGGACAAAGTGGTCAACGAGATCGGGACCCTGGTGGAATCGTCCCGCCAGGTGATGTCCGCCAGGATAGCGGAGCTGACGGGGGAGCTGGACGAGATTCACCAGCTTCGGGGTAAGAGCCAGGACGTCATCAACGACATCGTCGAGAAGCTGCGCAAGCACAAGGAGTCTTACGAAAAGGAGGTGCAGACGTTCCACGTCACGCGGCGCATGCTGGCCGATCAGGTGAAGGCCATGCTGACGGAGCTCAGCATGACCCGCTTCGACAACCTGGTGCGGGACACCCGCAAGTCCATGAGCAACAGCTGGACCACCCAGGGACTGCGGGACGGCATGGCGACTTTCTTCGCCGGTCCGTCCAGGAGCATGTCGCGGGTTCAGGACCACGCGAACAGGATCTACGACCTGGCGGCCCGCATCTACAAGCAGTTTCACGAAGTCCACAACCTTCCCCGCATGCGGCCGGCGAAATTCTCCGTCGACACTTATGTCGAGCAGTTCAATCAGCTCCACCAGGACGCCGAGCGCTTCCGCAACAGCCCGTCCATGCTGATGACCGAGCAGCATTTCGTCATCAAGAAGTTCTTCATCACTCAGGTGAGCCGCGCCCGTGTCGTCTTCGAGGAGTGCAACCGGGCGACCCGTTCCTGGACCAAGGCAGTCCTGACGCCGATCTACACCCAGATCCAGGAGCACCAGGTGATGATCAATCGGCGCCTCGAGAACCTGGACAAGCTCAAGGGCAACCACGCTTCGCTCGGAGAGCGCATCAAGGGACGCGAGGACGAGCTGACGTCGCTGAAGCGCAAGTACGCCATGATCGAGGAGATCCTGCAGAACCTGGACGCCGCCGCGGAAGAACCGATCGCCCCGAACGACGACTAGTGCCCCGTCTCAGCTAAGCTTACGAATCCGTACTCCACAATGTCCGCACGAAGCGGACATCTCTGGATTGCCGCGTCGCTTCGCTCCTCGCAATGACGGTCGGGGCGACCAGAGACAGCACGGCGTCATTGCCAGGA
>JBAUWJ010000186.1:0-4738 GCA_049583715.1 Arenicellales bacterium
CGGCACAGGCGCTCGAGCTTGCGCCGCTGGTGGGCCTTGGCGGCGACCCCGGCGTGCAGGGAGAACCCGGCGGTTTTAGCCACGTTGGGTTGATCGTGATCCGGTTCCCGGGCGGGAACGGTTTGCAGCTGAAAGCCACCAGGCGCTCGCTGTGGCACCCCTGGCACCGAAGCCGCAGGAAGCCATGATCCAGGAGGCCGCACCCGAGAA
The DNA here is from genome assembly GCA_049583715.1 of Arenicellales bacterium. Taxonomy (GTDB): domain Bacteria; phylum Pseudomonadota; class Gammaproteobacteria; order Arenicellales; family JAANXG01; genus JAANXG01. The sequence goes on from JBAUWJ010000186.1 coordinate 211, forward strand.
AATCCTCGAGCTCGCGCTGCACGTAGCGCGGCAGCGAACGGCCCTGATCTTCCTCCATTACACAACCAAGCAGTGGGGCCTTAGTCCAGCGGAACTCGATCCATCCGTTTCGGCGCGTTTGCCAGTGCACCTGTCGCGCGACGATCGCTATTTTCAGGACGCTTTCCAGAAGATGCCCGCACACGGCTATTCGAGCGCATACTCGACAACCCGTTGATCGATATTCGCCTCGGCGCCGAGTTCTCGGAGGTCGCAGCCACTGCGACGTTTGACCGGATCGTTTTCACCGGTCCAATCGACGAATTCTTCGATCGCGTGCACGGTCCACTGCCTTACAGGAGCTTGCGGTTTGAGTTAACGACCATTCCCGGCGACGGGCTCGCACAAGAATGCGGCGTGTACAACTACCCGACGCCAGCAAGCCTGCATCCATTCACGCGGGTCACCGAGTTTCGGCACCTCGCCGGACAGAGCGGGGTTGGCGCCACGACGCTCGCGACCGAATACCCGCAGGCTTACCCCCGGGGTTTGCCGGACGTCGCTTCATTTGAGTCACGCCGCACTCGAAGTCGGCGGCAAAAAAGGTGACCCACGAAAAGGTGCCTCCCTCAATACCCAAGGGCCGTCCGGGTCACCACCGCCACCCTTTATCCCGATGGACAAGAGGTCGACCGTGCACCAGAATACTCCATGTTCAAACGCTCGACCGGCCGCTACACAATTACGCAACTATGCTTCGCGTGAACGCCCCCTCCGTGCTCGACGATCGTTTGAGGAAGCTTGGCATTTTCCTGTCGGCGGAGGACTTCTCCGACCCCATCATGGGAGCCGTTGCCGAAGCTCACCCCGCTCTCCGTGACTACGTCATCGCACCTTTCGACAAGCGCCCCATAAGGCATCTAAGTACGCGCCCGAATGGCTGGGTGCGTCTTTTTCGCGGTGATCTGCGGCTGGAATACAGGACCGGGCTCATCTATTCCGGCATCAGGCCGATCTTTGGCTCCACCGATGGTCTGCATCTGGACACTCGTTGGACGAATCCCGTTGCCGTCTTCGGCCAGCGAACTCGGGAGGTTGAAAAAGCAATCGTACTTCATTCTCGCTATGAGGACTCTTATTACCATTTCCTGTTCGACGTAGTTCCAAAACTAGAAATAATTGATCGGGCGAGGATCGCACCCGCTGTTCCAGTAATCGTGACGGAAGGACTTTCCGACAAGACATTCTTTGTCGAGGCCGTCGAACTTGGGCTCTTTGGATCTCGACCAGTAATCGTCCAGGGAAAAAAAGAAATTATCGCGGCGCGGGAGCTGTATGCTGTCAGGCCGGATGCCTATACTGAGCGTCAATTGAGTTTCCCGGCGAAGCGTTTCGGAAGCATTGCCGACCCGCGAGCGCGTGATCGACTCTACATCTCACGCAGTGGCGCGCGGAATACAAGCCGGCAGATTATCAATGAAGAAGAGTTGATAGCGCGGTTGCGGGAACTTGGTTTTTCGGTGATCGATCCCGGAAGGATTCCCCTGGCAGATCAGATTGCCCGTTTTTCGCGTTCAAGCATCATCGTAGGGCCCCATGGCGCGGGCCTGGCAAACATCCTGTTCCGCTACGGAGCCCCCATGGCGCTTGTCGAGATGATCAACCCGACAAAGAAATTTCATCACCACTTCTTCCAGATCTCCAGTCATTGTGGGTATTTCTATCGCGCTACCCTGAACAACGCAGAGCGCGGTGACGAGCAAATCGCCTCGGCGTATGCCGACATTGATGCAGTAATCGCAGCAGTTGAGGAGTCAATTGAATGGGAATCGTATGTGTACGAACGCCCGATCTCCTCACCCGAGGGCTGATCCTTCCGCTCCACCGAGCCGGGTGGGTCGCTGCGCGATCTCCGGGGTTAGGTCGACCGAGGCAAGTCGAATGGCGGAAACTCGCCGCGCCAACTATCACGGCAATCCATCCGGGGGCTATCGTCGGGACATCGACGGGTTGCGCGCCGTTGCGATCACGACGGTGGTCCTGTTTCACGCAGGGGTCTGGCCGATCCGTTCGGGTTATGTCGGCGTCGACGTATTTTTCGTCATTTCGGGCTTCCTGATCGGCGGCATCATCTATCGCGGCGCGGCAACGGGCAGTTTCAGTTTTGCGGCTTTCTATGCCCGGCGTGCCCGGCGCATTCTTCCGATGCTGTTCGCGGTGGTGTTCGTCTCGCTCGCCGCGGGGCTTGCCCTGCTGACATCCTCCGAATTGAAACGGCTTGCGGAAAGCGCCGTGAGCGCGATGGCAGCGGGCAGCAACTTCTACTTCTGGCAGACGCAGATGTACTTCTCGCAGGACGCCCATCTCGATCCGATGCTGATGACGTGGACGCTGGGCGTCGAGGAGCAGTTCTACCTCACCTTTCCGGTGATACTCCTGATTGCCTGCCGGTTTCACGAGCGAGCCCACCTGCTTGTACTGGCGGCCCTGACATTGGGCTCGCTGGCTCTTTCCGTTGCGGTGACGGCAAGCGCTCCCGAGGCGTCCTTTTACCTTCTGCCCACGCGTTCCTGGGAGCTTGGCGCAGGTGCAATGTTGGCGGTCTGGCAGTCGCAGGGCCACCAAGGACCCGCGCGCGTCGTCGGCAACGTCCTTAGCCTCGCCGGGCTGGCGGCGATAGGCCTGGCCGTCACCGTCTTCGACGAGACGACAGTTTATCCCGGCGCCGCGGCGCTGTTGCCGGTGCTTGGATCCACGGCCTTGATCGCGTCTGAAGGAAGCTGGGTCAACAGGAAGATACTGGCACATCCGGTTCCGGTAGCGGTCGGCCTGATTTCATATTCGTGGTACCTCTGGCATTGGCCTCTTATGGCCTTTGCCCGCATTTGTTCAGTCCGGCCTCCTTCGGTCTGGGTCTTGTCCGTGGTGGCGCTGCTTGCGCTTGTGCTGGCGGCGGGCTCCTGGCGGTTCGTCGAACAGCCGTTCCGCAGATCCGCCCGGTCCGCCGGTAACACAATTCTCATCTACACCCTGGCTTCGGGCTCTCTGATAGTCGTGTCGATCGGTTTGAGGCTGAGTGATGGCCTGCCGCAGCGCTTGTCGCCCGAGGTGGCGCGAATAGCCGCGGAGGTGAGCGCTACGCACCACAATCACTGCATGAGCTACGGGTCGATCCCGAAGACGTCTTCACTGTGCATGTCGACCGACCCGGGGCAGCCCGTCGTGGCGATCATCGGAGACAGCCACGCCGGTGCACTGGCACCGGGTCTCCAGGAGCTGGCGAGGAAAAATGGCTGGGGGGTCAACGTATTCGCAAAACCGCAGTGCCGACCTTTGCTGGGCGTGACGGTCTGGAGGCGTGACCAGCCCGGCCTGGCCGTCGATTGTGCGCGTTTCATGGATGCCGCGTTTTCACGCGTGGCGAACAACGCAAACGTCGTCGCCGTGATGCTGGTCGGCCTTTGGATCGGCCCGCTTGACAATCCTCCAGACGAGGAGCGCTACTATGATCCAGTCCATTCTGACGCTGGAAACTCCGGGCCCGAACTGCTTACCATGGGACTCGATCGTGCGGTCCGCGAGCTGACTACCGCGGGAAAGCGTGTGTTTCTTGTCGGGGATTTCCCCTACTGGCCCTTCGATCCGGCACGCCGCGCAACAACCGAGGCCATTCCGTTGAGGGCTGCAGTCGAGCGTCTGATCGAAGGCCGCCGCATCCCGAATGCCATCAAGGCAAGAAATGCTAGCTCGGATGTGGCCAGGCGCATCGTCTCAAACGTCGCCGCGAAGACAGGAGCCCGATTTCTTGACGTACCTGCGGCGCTCTGTCCCCGCGGATCCTGCCGCTATAGAGAAGGTGACGTGATCTTCTTTGCGGATCAAAGCCACGTTACCAAAGAAGGTGCCATTCGCGCGCTGACGCCCTGGGTTCGAGTTCTGTTCAGTTCCACGCGGGCCGCTTCGGCGCTGCCGCCGAAGGAATTCGAAGAACGCCTGAGATCATCCAAATCCGAAGACAAATAAGCGAAGCAATGCACCAGCGACTTCAGTCGCGATGAATTCACCGGGGTACTCCGCAATCCCTGGAGATCAGGAAGGATGGCGGAGTGAGAGCCGCTTCAGATATTCGTCGCGGCACCGAGGGCGGCGGGAGAGTATCCGTCGACGTTCGCGTGGCCGCTGTCGGCCCCCAGGCCGGGCGCAAGGCGTTCACGTTGCAAACCGTTCCCGCCCGGGAACCGGATCACGATCAATGCGGTACGACTGCAGGATGCAGGAGGTAGGGCAACGCAGGAGCAGTTGCCGAGGTGATCGAATGGCCGAGCAGATCGTCGATGGCGGATTCCTCGTGCGCCTCGAGCTGCAGGTAAGTGTTCTCGATATCGCGCACCAGCAGTCCTTCGCGTTCCAGGCAGGTGCCGACCCGTTGGCTGATCGTTTGGATGAGTGCTTCCAGTGCCTGGGGGCGTGGCGCCGGGAGACGGCGAAACACGGGCGGCTCGCGGTCGATGAGATACACCCCGTCCAGAAACAGCATATGGAAGTGGAT
>JBAUWJ010000187.1:0-18860 GCA_049583715.1 Arenicellales bacterium
GCAGCGCGCGGATCACGGGCCGGCTGCCCGCGGCTTCGCGAATCAGGACGACCTGGCGCACACTCGCGCCGTTGCCGTCGATCCCGCTGCCGGTGGCGATCATGTCCGCGCGTACGGCGGCGGCCAGGCGGGCGGCGACCACCTGCTCGACCTCGGTCAATCGGTCCCACTCGAGCACGACGGTGGCCCAGGCACGGGCATCGTGTGCTTCGTGGACCAGACGCCGAAGATCGATGGATAGCCGGTGCTGCCTGCCGGCGCGCAGCGCTTCGCTATCCACGGCAATCTCGATGGCTCGCGCGCCGTCACGGATAGCCTGGCGCAGGGTCCGCACACTATCGGGTATTGTCGCGGCGTGCTCCGACAGGGTGATGGCGGTGCCGAGCGTCATGTTTGCGAGGTTCGAAGAGCCGCGGTGAATGCGTCTGTGTCGGATCCGATCGTCGCCCCGGGTGACGGCTCCCCTCGAAGGCGGCGGCAAGGATTCGGATGTCCGCAGCGCGCGCGCGGCGTCCCGAACGGCGGAGGGGGGGACGCATATCGACGTCACGCCCCAGCCCGCGGCCTGCGCACAGAGCCTGGCGATCCTGTCGCCCTCGTTTCCGGGGGCTGCGAGCGTCAGGTCGATCCGCCGGAGCAGTGCTTCGCGGGACAGGGGCTGGATCGCGACTTCGCCGTCACTCGTGGCGCCCGCCGGCGTCCGTGTATTCCAGGCTCGCCGGGATGGGGGATGGCCGGGGGGAGAGGGCTGCCGCGATGCCGCCCCGGGCTTCGCTTCGCCGGACCCGGCGGTGCCCCCGCCGATTGCGACCGGATCGCGGTCCCGGCTGTTCGCGGTTCGTGAGGGTGGCACGGGTCCGGCGTCCGCCACACCACACTTGACCGCGGTCACCGCGGGTCTGGCGGACGCTTGCGGCCGGTCCGGCTCACCCGCGCCGTCGGGTGTCGTATTTCCCGCAACGAGGCGCAAATCCGGGCCCCCGCGGTCCGAGCCGCTCATCAGCGCCTCCTCGAACGGAAACTGCGACAGCACCTCGATGCCACTCTCGGTCACCAGGCAGTGCTGCTCCAGCTTGACGCCTTCCTTACCGCCTTCCTCGCCGATATAGCTCTCGACGCAGAGGGTCATATTCGGTTCGATCACGCCGTCGTAGCCGGCGTGGGGATAATCCATGCGGTGATAGAGGTAGGGATACTCGCCGGTCATACCGACGCCGTGTGCGGAGAGGTAGTAGCGGTTGGCGATGTATCGCTCCGGTATGTTCCAGGCGTGCTCCGAGTATTCCTTGAAGGTCATCCCCGGGCGGATGATGTTGATGTTGTGATGAAGCTGCTCGAGGGAGACCTGGTAGAGCGTCTTCTGCGCGCCGTCGGGCTTGCCGGGCCCGGCGTGAAAGGTGCGCGAGAAATCGCAGTAGTAGCCGAAGCAGCCGACGACGTCGGTGTCCAGAGCCACCAGCTCGTTGGGCGCGATGACCTTCTCGCTCGCTTCCTGGAACCAGGGGTTGGTGCGTTCGCCCGCGCTCAGGAGGCGCGTCTCGATGTAGTCGCCGCCCTGGGCGATGACGCCCTGGTGCAGGATGGACCAGAGTTGCTGCTCGCTCAGGCCGGGCGCGATGGCCTCGCGCAGCGCGCCCACCGCGCGCTCGGTCGCTCGGATGGAGGACCGCACGCACTTGAGCTCTTCCTCGGATTTGATGGCGCGGGCCAGCTCCACGGGATACTGGGCGTCGACGATTCGAAAGCCTTCCGCTGCCAGCGCCATGGAGGCGCCCGCGTTGACTCGCTCGATACCGATCGTCGCCGCCGCGCCGCAGTGCTCGCGGATCACCGCGGCGGTCTCGCGTGCCCAGAGTCTCTCGCGCTCCGCGATGGCGGGGCCGGCGGCGACGAAGCTGGCCGTGATCGCCGGGCGGACCTCGTCGATGGTCTCGAGGTCCTTCGCCAGGTGCTCGCAGCCCGTGAACTCGAACAGGATGACGGGTCCGGACAGCGCCAGGAACAGGTAGCGTGCGGGGTTGCGCTGGCTGAACACCTGCATGTTTCGCGAGCCGGTGGCGTAGCGGATGTTGATGGGGTCGAAAAGGAGGCAGGCATCGACCCCGCACTCGGCCATCTGCTCGCGAACCCGCCCGAGGCGATAGGCCCGGACCGTCGCCTGGTCGATCTCGTCGTCGGCCAGGTCGCGGTCCAGCAGGGAAAGACTACGCAGCGCCGGGCTTTGCGCATGCCAGTTCAGTTGCATCCGCCGTTCTCGTTTATTGATACGCGGATCACTCTATTACATAATTATAAATCATCAAAACGACGAATTTTCCGTGTTTATGATAACTGGAAGTTATTAAATGCGCCGCAACGCTTTACCGCCGCTACGTGCCTTGGCGGTATTCGAGACCGCCGCCCGCCACGAGAATTTCACTGTCGCGGCGCGCGAGCTGAACGTGACGCAGGCGGCCGTGAGCAAGACCATCCTCGGGCTGGAGGCGGACCTCGGCTGCGCCCTGTTCACGCGCTCGGGGCGCACGGTGCGGCTCACGCGCACGGGACGGTCCCTGTTCGAGCGGGCCCGCTCGGCGCTCGATTACCTGGAGGAGGGCTGCGTGCAGATCCGCACGGGCAGCGGTGCGCCGGTGACCATCGCCGCCAATACGGCGGTGTCGCATTTCTGGCTGGGTCCGCGGCTGCGGCGCTACGCCGATTTCGCCCCCTCGGATTCGGTACGGCTAATCACCTCGGACCGCGACGCCGACCTGACGGATGACAACAACGACCTCGCGGTGCTTTACGGCTACGAGCAGCGTGTGGGCTGGAGCCTCGCGAAACTGTTCGACGAGGAACTGGTGCCGGTTGCCGCCCGACGCTACCTCCGGGACGCGGGTCTGCTCGAACGTCTACCCCTGGCCCCGGAGCTGGTGGCGGAGCACAGCGTGCTTGATTACGAGCTTCAGGGCGCCGGCTGGACGAATTTCGGCACCTGGCTGGAGTGGGCGGGGGTGCGCGGCGCCTCTCGCGACCGGCATCGGGTTTTTTCCAGCTACGCGCTGGCTGTCGACGCCATGCTCGACGGGGAGGGGCTGGCGCTGGCGAGCCGTCCGCTGCTGTCGAGAATGCTGGCGGACGGCGAGGTCATGGAGGTCTCGGACCTCAGGCTGCGCACGGAGCGCGCCTACTTTCTGGGGTTCCGACCCGAGAGAAAACCCAGCGAGCCGGCCCTGCGCTTGTTCCAGTGGCTGACGAGTGCTCCTTTCGGCTAAGTTTGGAGCAGCGCTGTTCAGCACCCTTAACCGTTGGGGAGGGTTGGGGTGAGGGGGCGGTGCTCGGGACCACCCTCACCCAATCCCTCTCTCCCGCCAGCGGGAGAGGGCACATCACGCCCTCTCCCTCCGGGAGAGGGCCGGGGTGAGGGGGCGGCACCTGGGATCGCTCTCATCCTATTCGTCTTCCGCCAGCGGTAGAGGGGACGTCACTCCCTCTCCCTCCGGGAGAGGGCTGGGGTGAGGGGGCGGTACTTGGGACTGCCTTCATCCTATTCATCTTCCGCCAGCGGTAGAGCGGCTTCATGGCCGGAAGGGAGATAGTTGCGAAGTCTTCAGTGGCCGAAGGACCCGTGCGAACGGTTTTCCCCACCACCGGCAGCCGTCGCGGTCAGAACCCCACGCCGATACCCACGCCAAACGTGAACCGTGGGGCGCCGCCGTCGTACTTCCTGTCCCAGAGCTTCAATTGCTCTGCGTTGATCAGCGGCACCAGGAACCTGCTCTGGCCCACGCTGGTGGTCACCATGGAGTCCACGGTGCCCACCACGGTGAGCAGCCTGCCGGGCGCGTAGTCCTGGGGCTCGAGAAAGCCGCCGTAGCGCAGGACGAACCGGCCGGTGGACTTGCGGTAGGTATTGGGAAATCCGTCGTAAGCTACCGGATAGGAAAGGACCTGGATCCAGGTCGAGCGGCCTCTGTTGTCGATAGAGACGACACTGCCGCCCCATTGAATCCGCTCACCGTGCTGGACGGTCCGGCCCGCCACTTGCGAGGGTGTGGCCCGACTGTCGACGCGGGACGTATCCAGCGGCGACGTGGCGCATGACGCCAGCATCATGCACACCGCGAGCGGGACGAACAATCGGCGCATCAGTAGTACCAGGGATATCCGGGGAAGCGATGGTAATACGGATAGGGCCAGAAGGGATCATAGTAGGGCCACGGATAATAGGGATACGGATAGGGCTCGGGCTTGGTGTACTCCTGCCACAGGTACAGTGCGTCCGCCTGCACCACGGGATAGTCGTAGACGTACTCGCCGATCTTGGACGACCTGATCTCGCTGATGTGGCCGACCACCGTGATACGCCGTCCGGGCTTGTATACATCGGGATCCAGGAAGCCCTTCGCCTCGGCAATGAAGCGACCGGTCGACCGCTCATCCGCCAGGGGCTCGCCGCTGCGGGTTATGGGCCGGTCGACGACGGTAATGACGGTGCGACTCTTGAGATTGTTTACTGCACTGATCGTTCCCCCCCAACGAACCTTCTGCCCCATGTGCGGACCGGGGTTGGCCCGCACCTGGGCGACGTTCGGCCCCGGCACCGGTGTGCGTATATTTTCCGGTATCGAGGCGCAGCCGCCGATCAACAAGGCGGCGGCGCAAAGGGCGAGCCTGAAATTGAGCATTCGGCTGGTGATCGAGCTCAACATGCGAAAATCAACGATTGGCCCCCGTCCCTGATGACGAAGCCAAGGCGGCGAGGCTCGGCTCGATGCGTTCGTACGCCGGTATGCGCCGCCTGCCGCGCCTGCGCCTGGGCCACAGCGACGTGACGAGGATGAGCGCGCAAACCGCCGTGACGATCACCAACCATGACTCGGGGAGCACGCCCAGAGACTTCCTGGCGATCTTGCTGAGCCTCGAGCCGGTCTTCATCATCGTGACCAGCTTGGTCACGTTCTTGCCGCTCCTGCTGATGCGCTTCACACCGTTCTTGCCGAACAGTCTCACGATCGCGTAGGTGTCCGTGGCGTTCGTCTTCGAGGCTTTGGCGATTTTGGACAAGTCCTCGGCACTGTCCACCTCCCGCATTACGCCCTGCAGCGGTCCCGGCCCCAGGCGTCTTGCGGTCCGCCCGACGTCGGTGACGATCCGGCTTACACCTTCGAACCTCCCGGTCTTGAGCGCCGTGCGGCTGGCGTTTTTGAGAGTCCGAAGAAAACCATGACTGAGAGCGCCGGTGCGCTTCAGCGCCTTCATCAGCGCCGGCGCCCAGTCGACCTCGGGGGCGAGCGTCATGCTGAGACCGATCGCGGACAGGGCCATGATGACGGTGTCGCCGGTCCCGTAGCGCATCTGTCTCCATCCCTGCACCGCCAGGTCGCGGACGTCGCCGACCGCGAACAGGTCCAGCGACAGGCTGCCCAGCATGCTGGCACCGTCCGTGGGCATTCCGGTGACCGCGCCGTGGGCGAAGGAGCGGGCGCGTCCCCAGAACGAATTGAGCTCGAGATCGGCGTTCCGGTCCAGCTCCGCCGCCGTTCTCGCGTCGCCGAGGCGGGGATTATTCTGCACGAAGCGGGCAAGCATCTTCACTTCCGCCCATCGGTGTTGCGCGGCAAGCTTGTGCGCTTCGGCGACCGGATCGACGGGCAATACCCACGACTGATCGTCCAGACGATTGGACAGCTCCACGGCGGAGAGGCCGCCCACGGCGAGTACGCCGCAGAGCAGAAGGTAACGGAATGCTCGAAACATTATTCAGCCCCTGGGCATATTAGCACCGGAGAGCTCCGAAGCAAGCCGGCTCAGCCGCCCTTTCGTCCTACGAGTATGGCTTCGCGCAGGGACAGCTCGAGCCGGTCGCCCTGGTTGCGCGGCTGCCAGAAGCGCAGCACGCCCTCGGGGGCGTGGAGCAGTCTCTCGGCGAGGGACTCGATGCGCTCCGACTCCACGTTCATGCGACACATCCAGTCGCGAAAGTCGAACCGTTTTGGGGCCGTTTCCTCGTGAATCGGGACCAGGTCGTTGCGGGTGAAAAGGTCGCGCCACTGCGAAACGTCGAGGCACCGGACGTGGCTGGGGTCGCGTCGCCGCTCGAAATCGTTGATCCACGCGGCGTCGCCCTGGTCCTCGGGTGATACGTTGTCGACGACCCCCAGCAGGCCGCCGCTCTTCAGCACCCTGGCACTCTCGGCGACGAATACGGCAGGGTCGGCAAAGTGATGCGCCGCAATGCGGCAGGTCACCAGGTCGAAGACGCAGTCACGGTATGACAACGCCTGTGCGCTCTCCTGAACGAAGAGCACGTTTCCGAGTCCATTTTCCCGGCAAACCATGGCAGCCTGGTCCAGCATCTTGCGGGTCATGTCGCCGGCTACCACGGTGCCGGCGTGCGGTGCCAGGGCCGCCGCCGTGTGCCCCGCCCCGGTGGCCACGTCGAGCACCCACCAGTCGGACCTCGGCGCGGCGAGCTCCACGAGCCGCGACAGGCTCCTGCCGCGGGCGTGGGCAGGGCTGGTCCTGTAATTCTCGGCGCTGGCACCGAACTGCCGCTGAACCACCGCATCATGGTCGTCCCTCGTCACGAGAGGACCATCAAGTGATGGAGATCTCACGCGATTCACCGTTCTTACGATCCCGCTCCCCGTTGGATGGCGTCGCGGGACCACTCTCTCCACCTGCGCGACGAGCCCGCCGGCGGGAGAGGGGAAGTCGTGGCTCGGGGTCGGTGCGTGTCCCGACTTTGAACCGCGCGCTCGCTCGATGCGTGGCACGTACAACTCCCTCTCCCCTCCGGGGAGAGGGCGGGGGTGAGGGGTGAACCTGGATACAGTCCGACATGTGCCCGGCGCCGGAGCGCATCACATCGGAACGGCGACGTCCGGCCGTGTCGCCAGTATCCACTGTCGAAAGCGCTTCTGGATACGTTCCAGCGCCTGCGGCGTTTCCGCCTCGAATCGCAGCACGAGGATGGGCGTCGTGTTCGATGGCCGCACCAGGCCGAAACCGTCGTCGAAGTCGACGCGCACGCCGTCTATGGTGCTGACCCTGGCATCACTGAAATTCGCGGTCTGCATGAGCTCTTCCATGAATTTGAAGTGTTCACCTTCCGCCATCTCGATGCGCAGCTCCGGTGTATTGTAGCTGTCGGGCAGAGCGTCGAAGATCTGCTGTGTGCTTCGCTCGTCTTTGGAGAGCAGCTCGATCAGCCTCGCCCCGGCGTAAAGACCGTCATCGAACCCGTACCAGCGCTCCTCGAAGAAGATGTGCCCGCTCATCTCGCCGGCCAGGGCGGCGCCGCTCTCCTTCAGCTTGGCCTTGATGAAGGAGTGTCCCGTTCGCCACATCACGGGTCGCCCGCCGGCTTCGCGAATCGCCTTCGCGAGGTTCCTGGAGCACTTCACGTCGAAAATGATCTCCGCGCCCGGCTGCCGCTTCAGGACGTCCCGGGCAAACAGGATCATCTGGCGGTCCGGCCAGATCACCTTGCCGTCCGGTGAAACCACGCCGAGGCGGTCGCCATCGCCGTCAAAAGCCAGGCCGACTTCCGCTTTGTTTTCCCGAACGGTGCGGATCAGGTCCTCGAGGTTGTCCACCTGGCTGGGGTCCGGATGGTGGTTCGGAAAGGACCCGTCCACGTCGCAGTAAAGCGCCGTGACCTCGCAGCCCAGTCGCCGATACAACTCCGGCGCGACCGCCCCGGCCACCCCGTTGCCGCAGTCGATGACGATCTTCAAGGAACGCCCCGGCTTGACGTCGTCGCAGATTCTCGCGATATAGGCCTCGGTGAGCGAGCGTTCGAGGCGCGTGCCCTGGCCGTCCAGCAGGTCGCTGTGCTCGATGCGCTGCCTGAGGGCCTGGATCCGGTCTCCGGCCAGGGTTTCTCCTGCGATGACCATCTTCAGGCCGTTGTATGACGGCGGGTTGTGGCTGCCGGTGAGAGCCACTGCGGACCGGGTGTCGAGCTCGAAGGCGGCGAAATAGACGACCGGAGTCGGCGCCAGGCCGATGTCGATGACATTGCAGCCCGAGGCCATCAGGCCCGAGGCGAGCGCGTCGATCAATACCGGGCCGGACAGCCGGCCGTCGCGGCCGATGACGACCGTGTCGACCTCCCGCTCGCGCGCCTCGCTGCCTATGGCCTGGCCGATGTCGCGGACGATCCCCTCGGTGAGGGTCTCGCCCACCACGCCCCGGATGTCGTAAGCCTTGAATATCTCTGCCGGCAGTTCGCTCAAGTCCGTCACTCGCGTTTCGCGCAGGGCGCGATTATATCCGATGAGGGGGGGCCGATCCGAAACGGATCGTGGCGCTCAAGGCGGTGACATTTGTGTCACATCAAGGTGCTGCGCGCTTGTACATCCCCCTCACCCTGACCCTCTCCCCGCTGGGGAGAGGGGTTTGAACGGGATTGCGGGGGGCGTTCGACTGTAGGGATGCCGGTCTTCTCTCGCTCGCGGGAGATCTTCCGCGGTCGACTGCTCTTGAGCTTCCTCCGACGAATTCCCTCTCCCCAGCGGGGAGAGGGCCAGGGGGGGAATAACAACTGCGTACGCACTTCCTCGCCCAACCCTGCCCAGGCTGCGGGAGTCGGGTCAGTTCGCTCTGTGTATGGCGCGCTTATCGACGGAGAGGGCCGCTTCGTGGACGGCTTCCGACAGAGTCGGGTGGGCATGCACGATGCGGGCGAGATCCTCGCTGCAGCCTTCGAACTCCATGGCTACGACGGCTTCCGCAATGAGCTCGGAGGCGTACGGGCCCACGATGTGGGCGCCGAGCAGGCGGTCCGTCTTTGCATCCGCGACGAACTTGACGCGGCCGGCGCCGCCTTCGTTCATCGCCAGAGCGCGGCCGGTGGCCGCGAACGGGAAGGAGCCCGCCTTGTACTCGATGCCTTCCTCCTTCAACTGCTCCTCGGTAGCCCCGGCCCAGGCGATTTCAGGCCAGGTGTAGATCACCCACGGAATCACGTCGTAGTTCACGTGAAACCCCTGGCCCGCGATCATCTCCGCGACCGCAACGCCTTCCTCGGAGCCCTTGTGCGCGAGCATCGGACCGCGCACGGCGTCACCCACCGCGTAGACCTTGTCCAGCCCGGTGCGGCAGCTCCCGTCCACCTGGATGAATCCGCGCTCGTCCAGCTTCAGGCCGACGCCCTCATCCGCGATTGCCGTGGTATTCGGCTTCCGGCCGACGCACACGATCAGCCGGTCGAACTGCGACTTGTGCTCGCCGTCGGTGTCCTCGAAGCTGACGGTGACGCCGCTCTTTCCGGCCTTGGCGCCCGTGACCTTGCATCCCAGGTTGATGACGAGGCCCTGTTGCTTGAACTGGCGCTGCGCGTCTCTGGCGATCTGCTTGTCGACGGCGGGCAGAAACGTATCCAGCGCCTCGAGGATGGTCACGTCGGCCCCGAGCCGCCGCCAGACGCTGCCGAGCTCCAGGCCGATGACACCGGCGCCGATGACGCCCAGCCGCTTCGGGACCTCGTTGAACTCCAGGGCACCGGTGGAATCGACGATGGTTCTGCCGTTCACGGGCGCGACCGGTATGTCGATGGGCAGGGAGCCGCAGGCCAGGATGACGTGCTCGGCCTCGATGCTCTGTTTGTTCTTGCCGTCGACCACCTCCACCTGCCAGCCGGTGGATCCTTTTCCGGCCAGCCTGCCGTGGCCGTGAAGGGACTCGATCTTGTTCGACTTGAAAAGCTGCCTGACGCCGCCGGTGAGGGAGCGTACGACCTTCTCCTTGCGGGCCAGCATCTCGCCTATGTCTATGCTCACTCCTTTGATCTTTATGCCGTGCACCCCGAACTCATGCTTCACGCGGTAGTACTGCTCCGAGGAGTCGAGCAGGGCCTTCGAAGGTATGCAGCCGACGTTCAGGCAGGTGCCTCCCAGGGAAGGCTTGCCGTCGCCATCGGTGAAATCGTCGATGCAGGCCGTGTTGAAGCCGAGCTGCGCGCAGCGAATCGCCGCGACGTAGCCTGCCGGTCCGGCGCCGATAACAGCGACATCGTATTTGTCGGACATTTGAGTTTTCGCCTCTTCGTGGTCGGCCGGCCGCGTGCCGACGCTGTACATGTCGAGCTGACGCCCGACCTACGTTCCGCCTCTCACCCCGGATCGTTCAGACCTGCAGCAGCAGGCGGGCGGGGTCCTCGAGCATCTCTTTGATGGTCACCAGGAAACGCACCGCCTGGGCGCCGTCGACGATGCGATGGTCGTAGGTCAGGGCCAGGTACATCATCGGCCTGATCACCACCTGGTCGTTCTCGGCGACCGGGCGCTTCTCGATCCGGTGCATGCCGAGAATCGCGCTCTGGGGCGGATTCAGGATGGGCGTGGAGAGCATCGATCCGAACACGCCGCCGTTGGTGATAGTGAAGGTGCCGCCCGTGAGCTCCTCCATGGTGATCTTGCCGTCCCGCGCCTTCTTGCCGAGCCCGGAGATCTCGAGCTCGATCTCGGCGAGGCTCTTCTGATCAGCGTCGCGCACCACCGGCACCACCAGGCCGCGGGGAGACGCGACGGCGATGCCGATGTCCTGGTAGTCGTGATAGACGATGTCGTTGCCTTCGATATAGGCGTTCACCGCCGGGTAGCGCTTCAGGGCCTCGACGCTGGCCTTGGCGAAAAACGACATCATCCCGAGGCGCGCGCCGTGTTTCTCCTCGAACTTCTCCTTGTACCGGGCCCGAAGGTCCATCACCGCCTTGAGGTTCACGTCGTTGAACGTGGTGAGCATGGCGGCGGTGTTCTGGGCGTCCTTAAGGCGGCTCGCCACCGTGGCCCGCAGCCGCGACATCGGCTCACGCCGTTCCGAGCGCTCGCCCTGGGACCGGGCCGCGGCGGGCGGGGCAGGGGCCCTGGGCATGTCCCGGGTCTCCTTTGGAGCCTCCGTGGCGGGCGGCTTGGGCGCTTGCTGCTGCTTCTGCTCCTCCAGATACTTCAACACGTCTTCCTTGACGACGCGCCCGTCTTTGCCGCTGCCGTCGATATCCGAGGCGTCGAGGTCATGCTCGTCGAGCAGCTTGCGCACGGCGGGGCTGGTCTGAGGGGCGCCGCCCGACTTCGCGGCGGGTTTCTGCCCGGGAGCGGCCGGTGGCTGCTCGGCGGATTTGCCGCTGGGCTCGGCGGCTTCTCCCTCCGCGGCCCCGGCCTTGCCCTTGGGCGCGGCCCCGGGCTCGATGATCGCCAGAATCTCTTCCGCTTCGACCGTTTCTCCGTCACCCTTCCGGATCTCCGCGAGCACCCCGTCCTTGGGCGCGGGCACTTCCAGGACGACTTTCTCGGTCTCGAGGTCCACCAGGTTCTCGTCGCGCTTGACGGCGTCGCCCGCCGCTTTGTGCCAGCTCACGACGATGGCTTCGGAGACGGACTCCGGGAGCTGGGGCACTTTGACTTCAATCGCCATGGCTCATTTCCTTTTCTTCTTCTGTGTCTTTTCCTCTCCCTGGGAGGGCAGGGCGAGGGCGCCCGCCACCAGATCCTTCTGCTGCTGGTTGTGTATGGTCAGGCTGCCCACCGCCGGCGAGGAGGATGCCGGGCGTCCGGCATAGGACAAGGCCTGATCGTCACGGACGCAGGCGCGCAGGTGGTGGTTGATCTGGTACCACGCGCCCTGGTTCCGGGGCTCCTCCTGGCACCAGACCACCTTCTTCGCGCCGGGATATCTTTCGAGCTGTTCGCTGAGCTGCTCGCGCGGGAAGGGGTAGAGCTGCTCGATCCGCACGATGGCCGCCTCCGTCTTCTCCTCGCGGCGGCGCGCCTCGAGGAGGTCGAAATAGACTTTGCCGCTGCAGGCGATGATCCGCGTGATGTCGCCTTCCTCGTGCGGATCGATCTCCGGGATCAGGGTCTCGAAACGGCCGTTCACCAGCGCGTCCAGCGTGGAGGTCGAGAGCTTGTGCCGCAGCAGGCTCTTCGGCGTCATGACGATCAGCGGACGGCGGAAGCGCCTGAGCGCCTGCCTGCGAATCATGTGGAAGAACTGGGCCGGCGTGGTCGGCACGCAGACCTGCTGGTTGTACTCGGCGCAAAGCTGCAGGTAGCGCTCGAGACGGGCCGAGGAGTGCTCCGGGCCCTGGCCTTCGTAGCCGTGCGGCAGATACAGGGTGAGACCGCACAGCCGGCCCCACTTGGCGGCGCCGCTGGAAATGAACTGGTCGATGACCACCTGCGCCCCGTTGGCGAAGTCACCGAACTGCGCCTCCCAGATCACCAGGGTACGCGGCTCCGCGGTCGAATAGCCGTACTCGAACGCCAGCACCGCTTCTTCCGACAGCAGTGAGTTGATCACCAGGAAGCGCTGCTGGCCCTCGAACAGGTTGCGCAGCGGTATATAGATCTCGCCGGTCTTCTGGTCGTGAATGGCGGCGTGGCGGTGGAAGAACGTGCCGCGCGCCGAATCCTGCCCCGACAGCCGCACGGAGTGGCCGTCCTCGACCAGGGAGGCGTAGGCGAGATTCTCCGCCATGCCCCAGTCCAGGGGCAGCTCGCCGTCTTTCATCTTGCGGCGGTCTTCCAGGATCTTGGTGACGCGAGGGTGGGTTTCAAAACCTTCCGGCAGAGTGATGAGCCGTGTTCCCAGGTCGCGAAGACGCTCTTCGGAGACGGAAGTGTCGACCTCTTCCTTCCAGGAGCCGCCCAGGAACGGTGTCCAATCCACCAGGTACTTGTCGCCGCCGTTGTCCACGAGGTCCTCGGCCACGACCTCGGCATTGTCCAGCGAGTCCCGGTACTCGTCGACCAGCGCCTCGGCTTCGTTTGCCTCGAGCACGCCGTCCTCGACCAGCGAGCGGGCGTAGATTTCCCGCGTGGTCTTGAGCTGGCTGATCTTCTGATACATGAGTGGCTGGGTCACCCGGGGCTCGTCGGCCTCGTTGTGACCGTGGCGCCGGTAGCACACCAGGTCGATGACGACGTCCTTGCTGAACTTCACCCGGTAGTCCAGCGCGAGCTGGGCGACGAACACCACTGCTTCGGGATCGTCGCCGTTGACGTGGAAGACGGGTGCCTGGACCATCTTGGCGACTTCCGTGCAGTACGCCGTCGATCGCGCGTCGAGCGGATTGCTGGTAGTGAATCCGATCTGGTTGTTGATGACGATGTGGACCGTGCCGCCCGTGCCGTACCCGCGGGTCTTGGAGAGATTGATCGTCTCCATCACCACGCCTTGACCAGCCACGGCGGCATCACCGTGGATCGCAATCGGCAACACGCTGTCGCCGTGGCGGTCGCCGCGCCGGAGCTGGCGGGCCTTGACGGAGCCCTCGACCACCGGGGAGACGATTTCGAGGTGCGACGGATTGAAGGCCAGGGCCAGGTGAACGGGCCCGCCCGGCGTCTGGATGTCGGACGAGAAGCCCTGGTGGTACTTGACGTCGCCCGATCCCTCCGTCTCGTGCTTGCCCTCGAACTCCGAGAACAGGTCCCCGGGCGACTTGCCGAGGATATTGACCAGCACGTTGAGACGGCCGCGGTGGGCCATGCCGATGACGATCTCCTTGAAGCCGTTGGCGCCCGCCCGGTGATTGAGCTCGTGGAGGAGGGGAATCAGGCTCTCGCCGCCTTCCAGCGAGAACCGTTTCTGCCCCACGTACTTCTTGTGCAGGTATTTCTCTATGCCCTCCGCGGCGGTGATGTACCAGAGAGTCTCCTTGCGCTTCTCCCGCGGGAAGTTCGGCCGGCCGTGGTCAGGCTCCAGGCGGCTCTGCAGCCACCAGCGCTCCTCGATGTTGGTGATGTGCATGTACTCGGAGCCGATGCTGCGGCAGTAGGTCTCCCGGAGCAGGGCCAGGATGTCCCTCAAGGTCATGCGCCTCGGGGCCGACAGCGAGCTGCTGTCGAATTCCTGATTCATGTCGTCCTGGGTGAAGCCGTGAAATTCCGGGTCGAGGTCGGGCACCGACGGCTGGGTCAGCATGTCCAGGGGATCAATTCTGGCTTCCTGGTGACCGCGCATGCGGTAGGCGTTGATCAGACGCAGTATCGAGGACTGTTTGCTGGCTTCCTTCTCCGAGTAGGCGGCCTCGCTGGCAGGAGCGCCGCCGCGTGCTTTGGGGCCGGGACGCTGCTCGAGGTCGTTGAAGTATTCCCGCCATTGCTCGTCCACGGAGCCCGGGTCTCGCTCGTAGGCCTGGTAGAGCTCGTCGAGGTAGGCGGCGTTCCCGCCGCTCAAGAGGGAGTCGATGACGGACTCCGGTATGAATTTGGGAGGGCCGATCATTGGATGTCGTTGCTTGCGCTCAGGTCGATGGAAACCTCACGAATGCCTATACCATTATAAGCAACGGGTTGCAATTGAGCCGGGGGCCGAGTACCGGGATCCGCCGCTGCATCGCTCAGGCAGTCCGCTCTTCCACGGGCATGAAGTCCCGCTTGGGATAGCCGGTGTACATCTGGCGTGGGCGCGCGATGCGCAGCTCCGGATCGTCCATGGATTCGAACCACTGTGCGACCCAGCCGGCGGTCCGGGGTATGGCGAACAGGACGGTGAACACGCTGGTCGGGAACTCCATGGCCTCGTAGATGAGCCCGGAGTAGAAGTCGACATTGGGGTAGAGCTTGCGTTCGACGAAATAATCGTCCTCCAGGGCGATGCGCTCCAGCTCGAGTGCGACGTCGATCAAGGGGTTCTTTCCCGTGACCTCGAACACCTGGTGGGCGGTGTCCTTGATGATCTTCGCCCGCGGGTCATAGCTCTTGTACACCCGGTGACCGAAACCCATGAGCCGGAGCTCGCCGTCCTTGACTCTCTTTATATACTCGGACACGTTCTTCACGGAGCCGATCTCGTTGAGCATGGTCAGGACGGCTTCGTTGGCGCCGCCGTGCAAGGGGCCGTAGAGCGCCGCTGCGGCCCCGGCGCAGGCCACGTAGGGGTCGGCCCGTGAGCTGCCGATGTTGCGCATGACGCTGGTGCTGCAGTTCTGCTCGTGGTCAGCGTGCAGGATGAACAGTACGTCCAGCGCCTGCTCGAGAACGGGGTCGGGCTTGTAGCGCGCCTCCGCCATGCGGTACATCATGTTCAGGAAATTGCCGGTATAGCTGAGGGCGGGATCCGGGTAGACATAAGGCAGGCCCTTCGCATGCCGATAGGCGTAGGAGGCGATCGTCGGCATCTTGGCGATCAGCCGGTAGACCTGGAGTATCCGGTTTTCACGGTCGGAGACGTTTCTCGAGTCGGGGTAAAAAGTCGACAGGGCGCCCACCGTGCTGACGAGCATACCCATGGGATGGGCGTCATAATGAAATCCTTCCATGAATTTCTTGGTCTTCTCGTGCAGCATGGTGTGCATGGTGATGTTGTTGATCCAGCTCTTCAGTTGCCCCTTGGTCGGCAGCTCGCCGTGGACCAGCAGATATGCAACCTCCAGGAAGGTGCTGCTCCGGGCAAGCTGCTCGATGGGGTAGCCCCGGTAGCGCAGGACGCCGGCTTCGCCGTCCAGGTCCGTGATCGAGCTCCGGCACGCGGCTGTGTTGGTGTAGCCCGGGTCATAGGTCATCAATCCAAAGTCCTCGTTGTCGACCTTGATCTTGCGGAAGTCACTCGCCCGGACCGTGTTGTCCCGGATCTCGAGCTCGTAGTTCTTGCCGGTACGATTGTCGGTGACGGTAAGCGTGTCGGGCATGGATATTCCTCGTAGGCACTGGCTGGTTATGGTTGATCTACCCGGCGCGGGACGCCGCTGACCAGTGTACCGTGTGGTGCGCAGACGGCGTATGCAATGATACGCGGATGCGGAAAGCCGAAGACCGATTATACCAGAATGGCTCCATTTCCGTGCCGCGTGCGGCGGCCAGCCGGCTGCTCCGACTCGCACCCGTCGCCGCGCTGTTGTGGCTGGGCAACTGGCTGGCATTCCACGGCATCGAGGCCAAGGACCAGGGCATTACTACCGAGGCGGCCGCGCTGGTCATGTTTCTGGTCGGGGCCATGGTCGTGGACGGACACAGTCATTCGGCGATCGTCGTCACGGGCGCCACCATCGCCTTCGGCCTGACCCTGCTGCTCGGACTCGCGCTGCCCCTGTGGTGGCCGACGGTGGCCCTGCCGCTCGGGGGATGAGCCGCCGTCAGCTCGTGCCGGTGTGCCCGAAGCCCCCGTCACCGCGGGCGCTGGTCTCGAACTCCTCCACGACCTCGAATCGCACCCGGGCCACGGGCACGAACACCATCTGGGCGATGCGGTCGCCGGGCTCCACGGTCACGGTCTCCCGGCCGCGGTTCCAGACGGAGATCATGACCTGGCCCTGGTAGTCCGAGTCGATGAGCCCGACCAGGTTGCCGAGCACGATGCCCTTCTTGTGTCCCAGGCCCGAGCGGGGCAGCACCACCGCGGCCAGCCCGCGGTCCGCCATATGCACGGCGATGCCGGAGGGAACGAGATGCGTCTCGCCCGGTTGGATGGTCAACGGCTGATCGAGGCAGGCCCTGAGATCGACGCCGGCGGAACCGTCGGTGGCGTACTCGGGAAGCGGGTAATCCCTACCGATGCGCGCGTCGAGAATCTTGATCTGGACCGCTTGCATCCAGGCGTTCGCCGATGAGTTCGATGAGCCGGCGGGCGAGCTCCGTTTTGGACGCCCGGCCGAGATCGCGGGCGCCGGAGCGGTCGACGAGCACGATGTGGTTCTCCTCTTCGCCGAACGCGGCACCGCCGCTCACATCGTTGGCCGCGATCAGGTCCACGCCCTTCTTCAGAAGCTTCTCCCGGGCATGCTGCTCCAACTTCTCGGTCTCCGCGGCGAAGCCGACGGTGAAAGGCCGGTCGGCCAGGGCCGCCACGTCGGCGAGTATGTCCGGGTTCCTCACCAGCTCGATGCGCATGCGGTCCCGGCTCTTCTTGATTTTCTGGGTTTCGACGTGCTCGGGCCGGTAGTCCGCCACTGCGGCGACTCCTATGAAGAGGGCGGCGCCGGCGCAGGCGGCCAGCGCCGCGTCGCGCATCTCGTTCGCGGAGGTCACCGCGACTCTCTCCACGCCGGCGGGAGCGGGCAGACCGGTGGGGCCGGAAACGAGAACCACCCGCGCGCCGGCGAGGGCGGCGGCCCGCGCCATGGCATAGCCCATCTTGCCGGAGCTGTGATTGGTGATGCCGCGCACGGGGTCTATGGCTTCCCAGGTAGGTCCGGCCGTCACCACCACCTTCTTTCCCGAGAGAGCGCCGTTGCCGAACAGGCTCTCGACTTCCCGCCGCAGGTCCGCGGGCTCGAGCATCCGCCCGGGCCCTGTCTCGCCGCAGGCCTGGTCGCCTTCGCCCGGGCCGAGCACCGATATACCCCGCTCGACGAGAACCCGCACATTGGCCTGGGTAGCGGAGGACGCCCACATCTGCTGGTTCATCGCGGGCGCGACGGCGATTGGCGCGGTCGTCGCGACGCACACGGTGGTCAGCAGGTCGTCCGCCATCCCGTGGGCGAGCCTGGCCATGAAGTTGGCGGTGGCCGGTGCCACCAGGATCAGGTCCGCCCAGCGGGCGAGGTCGATGTGGCCCATGCCCGATTCGCTCTCGGCATCCAGCCATTCATGATGCACGGGATGGCCGCTGACCGCCTGGAAGGTCAGCGGCGCCACGAAGCGTTTGCCGTTCTCGGTCATCACGACGCGCACCTCGGAACCCGCTTCCGCCAGGCGGCGGACCAGCTCGGCCGACTTGTAGGCGGCGATACCGCCCGTGACGCCGAGAACGATGTGTTTCGCGGCCAGATCCTGCATAATTCGCGCAGTGTAGCATGGCGCCGAGGCCTCTTTACGGGTCCCGGCGGTGTTACGGGTCGTATAAACAGGTAACAGGGAGGTTTCCCATGGCGATCAAGGATTGGCCGGACGAAGAACGGCCTCGCGAGAAGCTGCTGAACCTGGGGCCGCAGGCCCTGTCCGATGCCGAGCTGCTGGCAATCTTCCTGCGCACCGGTACCCGGGGCTCCACGGCCGTTGATGTTGCCCGGCAACTGCTCGGGGATTTCGGCGGCCTGAGGCAGGTGGCGTCCGCCTCGAGGAGCGAGCTGTGCTCCCAAGCAGGGGTGGGCATCTCCAAGTATGTGGCGCTCAAGGCGGCGCTCGAGATCGGGCAGCGATGCCTGGCGCAGCGCCTCGAGCGCGGCGAGGCGTTGACGTCTCCGGATCTTACCCGGACCTTTCTGCGCAGCAAGCTGCAGGACCGTCCCTTCGAGGTCTTCTGTTGCCTGTATCTCGACACCAAGCACCGTGTGATCCGATTCGAGGAGATGTTTCGCGGCACCATAGACGGCGCTTCGGTGCATCCGCGCGAGGTCGTGCGCGCGGCCCTGGGGCACAATGCCGCCGCCGTCATCGTGGCCCACAACCACCCTTCCGGCGTGGCGGAGCCGAGCGCCGCGGACAATGCCCTCACCCGCCGCCTGCAGGAGGCGCTGGCGATGGTGGACATCCGCCTGCTGGACCACCTCGTGGTGGGGGACGGGGAGACCGTGAGCTTCGCCGAGCGCGGCTTGCTGTGAGGGGGCGCTGCGACATTTGCGGAGGACGGGATTGTGGGTCGGAATTTATTCCGACAGGTCTTCGCCCGCCTGAAGCACCGATGTCGGAGTGAGTTCCGACCCACAGGGACATGGGGCTGAGGCTGTCACGGAGGGCAGGATTGTGGGTCGGAATTTATTCCGACAGATCTTCGCCCGCCTGGAGCACCGATGTCGGAATGAATTCCGACCCACAGGGATGTGAGGAGTGTCGGAGATCCCCTGGAACGAGATTCGGCCCGATATCCCTGCAATCAGCGTCTCGCGCGGGGCGGGCTTTACCGGGGAATGGGCAGCCGGGCGCCGGGGAATTGCCTTGCCGGGAGCCTGATATCTGCTGGAATTCGCGTTTCGCGCGGGGTGGGCTTTCCCG
>JBAUWJ010000188.1:0-2831 GCA_049583715.1 Arenicellales bacterium
AATCAATACGCTCCGGGCCGGGTCGATGCCGGGCGCGGCGAGCCCCGGGATCGTAAGCGGTCTCCATCCGCGGCAGCCCCGAAAAGAATCGACTCTCCCCAGCCAAACGCCAGGCGTCCCAAATTCCCACGCAGGTTTCCACGCCTCGATAGCGCGCTCCCGCTCACCCTCGGGAAACGAGAACACACGGATCAAAGTGACAGGCTCTTTCTTTTCGGGGCGCACGCGGCTCGCCCGCTCCGGTCCGCGGAAGCCTGTCACACGCGGACGTCGCGTAACGGAACTGAAGTTGATCACCGACGCGGCACCCGGCGTATGGGACTGCAGCCGGCCTCTTTTTGGCGTACCCATCGCACCGGTCGCGGGATCCGGTGTGCGCGCGGGCGTGCACTGCCCATCTCATCCCATGCAACTTCCGGATACCATGATTGAGCGGGTTTCCAAGTCTTGAAGCCGATTTGCATGGCCGCGATAATGAAACATGAAAATGCCGTATCAATCGACACTTCACGAGGTGACAAGACATGGCGTTTGACGGTATCTGGAGTTCCGAAATTCTGGGCCTGTTCGGTTGGGAGACGACGGGCATCCTGATCCTCGAAAACGGCCGGGCGATCGATGGAGGCAATCACCACTACTCGACCGGCAAGTACGAGGAGTCGGGCAACGAGATCCAGATACACCTCCACGTCGAGTATCACGGCACGCCGCGCACGATATTCGGTTCGGCGGACAAGACTCTTTCCGTTGAGATTCATGGAAGACTTCGGGGAGACACGATTCTGGGCGCTGCCCACCGGCAGGACAAACCCGACCAGAGAGTCACTGTAAGACTGACACGCCGCGCCGACATACCCTCCGACAGTTGAACACCTGACACCGGCTCCGGTGCGTCGGGAGCCAGGAGGATTTTCGATGTCCAAGACAGAAAGAAGAACCAGAGGCAAGCCCAACGGAAAGAATCGCGAAAAAGGAAACGGGGCCAAACAGACCGCCAAGGGTGGGAAGATCAAGAACAAGGATTACGAGGAAGAGCTGTTTCGGCTGCAGCTCGAGCTGGTAAAGCTCCAGGAGTGGATCAAGGACAAGGGGCTCAAGGTCGTCGTGATATTCGAAGGAAGAGACGCCGCCGGAAAAGGCGGGGTGATCAAGCGCATTACACAGCATCTCAGTCCCCGGATTTGCCGTGTCGTGGCGCTGCCGGCACCCACGGAGCGGGAGAAGACTCAATGGTATTTCCAGCGCTACGTAACCCAGTTGCCCGCGGCCGGCGAGATGGTCCTGTTCGATCGAAGCTGGTACAACCGGGCGGGCGTGGAGCGTGTCATGGGATTCTGCACCGACGAAGAATATCGCGAATTTCTTCGCACCTGTCCGGAGTTCGAGCGCATGCTGGTCCGGTCGGGCATCATGCTGATCAAGTATTGGTTCTCCGTCTCCGACGAAGAGCAGGAAAGGCGGTTTCAAAATCGTATCAATGAACCGCACAAACGCTGGAAACTGAGCCCGATGGATCTCGAATCCAGGTCGCGCTGGGTGGAGTACTCGAGAGCCAAGGACGACATGTTTGCCCATACGGACATCAAACAGGCGCCATGGTATGTCGTGAACGCGGATATCAAGAAGCATGCACGGCTGAACTGCATTCGGCACCTGCTCGAGAGCATTCCTTATGAGGATATGACACCGGAACCGATAAGCCTCCCGAAGCGAAAAGCAGCGGACAACTACGTGCGGCCGCCCATGGGCGACCAGACGTTCGTTCCCAGCTATTATCCCTGACCTCCATGGTGCCGCCCGGTCCGCTCGTCCAGACGCCCGCAGCTCTCTCGGTGTAGTATTGGCGAACTCTTCGTGTTGGTTGGACAACCCGCGTCCTTTTCTGCAGGAGACAAAGCCATGAGCTGGACATCCGCCCTGGAGCCCGTCTGTCCGGACGATATTTCTCTGGAATCCGTCGAGACCCTGATCGTCCCCCGGGTGCGCGACCTCGGCGGCTTCGAAGTGCGCCGCACGCTGCCTGCGGGCCGCCGCCTGATGGTGGGCCCGTTCATCTTCTTCGACCAGATGGGACCCGCCGGCTTCGAACCCGGCAAGGGGATCGACGTTCGCCCGCATCCACATATCGGCCTCGCCACGGTCACTTACCTCTTCAAGGGCGAGATCCAGCACCGCGACTCCCTCGGCTCCAACCAGCTCATCCGCCCGGGCGAGGTGAACTGGATGATCGCGGGCAGGGGCATCACCCACTCGGAGCGCACCGGTACCGCCGAGCGCGCCCGGCCCCACGAGCTCTCCGGCATCCAAACCTGGGTGGCCCTTCCCGAACGCGACGAGGAAACCGAGCCGGGCTTCGAGCACCAGCCCCGGGAGGCGCTCCCATACTTCGAAGGGGAGGGCAAGCGGTTCCGCCTGATCCTCGGCGCCGCCTACGGCGAGCGCGCACCGGTCAGCACCTTCTCCGAAATGTTCTACCTCGACGCAGCCCTGGATCCCGGTGCCAGCATCCCACTGCCTGACGACTTCGAGGAGCGAGCCGCCTACATCCTGGAAGGCTCCGTCAAAGTTGCAGGTGAGAATTACGAAGCCGGCCGCATGCTGGTCTTCCGAACCGGCGACCGCGTGTCGCTGACCGCAGGCGAATCCGGCGCCAGGCTCATGCTCCTCGGCGGCGAGGCCCTCGAAGGCCCCCGCTACATCTGGTGGAACTTCGTCGCCTCCTCGAAAGACAAGATCGAAGCGGCCAAGGAAGCCTGGCGATCCGGCGACTTCACCGGCGGCCGGTTCTCACTCCCGGTTGGCGACCAGGACGAGTTCATTCCGCTGCCGGA
>JBAUWJ010000189.1:0-54841 GCA_049583715.1 Arenicellales bacterium
GAGCAAGGAAGCGGAGAAGATGGCAGAGCAGGAAACGGCGGAAACGGAGGTGCCGGAATGAGTTCGCCCGACATATCGCACAGCGCGGTGCGCCGCCGCGCTGTCATCGACTGCCAACAGTATCCTCTCTGGTGAGACCATCCGGCGGGACCCTCTTCTTGAAGGAGACGGAGAGTATAGCGGAGGCCTGCCGGCCGGGCATTGCGGCCGGTCCCGGAGCCCACAACATCCCAGCCGGCGGGTCGGTGCCTGCTGGAAACGCCCAGGAGTATTCCCAGGAGTGATCAGAGCGGTCTATCCGCCCGCTTGTGCCGGGGCGGGAACGACGTGCGAAAAATACCTTTGGGACTTGACAAAGCTAATACTATTAGCCATATTAGCTAATATCATTAGCTACAGTGAAACGCCCCTGAGGAGCAGAACTCGATGAACACCGCACCGCCGACCCGGACCGAGCCTACCACCCGGTTCCTCGCCCGCCCGGAGGGCCGAATCGCATACGACGCGCAGGGCGACGGCCCGCTCGTGATCTGCGCGCCCGGCATGGGCGACCTCAGATCGAGCTACCGCTTTCTGGCCCCCGCTCTCGCCGAGCAAGGTTATCGGGTCGCCACCATGGACCTCAGGGGCCACGGCGACAGTGACTCCGACTTCTCGGCGTACGACGACGTGGCCGCGGGCACCGACCTGATCGCACTCGCTCGAGAGCTCGGGGGCCCGGCCGTTCTCGTGGGCAACTCCATGTCGGCGGGCGCGGCGGTATGGGCGGCCGCGGAAGCGCCCGGTCTGGTGTCGGGTCTGGTGCTCATCGGGCCCTTCGTGCGGCACGTGCCGGTCGGCAGGATGGCAGAGTTGGCGCTGCGTGTGGGCCTGATGCGGCCGTGGGGGCCCGCGGCCTGGAACGCCTACTACGGCAAGCTGTATCCGGGTCGACCGCCGGCTGATCTCGAAGAGCACCGGGCGAGGATTCGCAAGAGCCTGCGCCGGCCCCGACGGTGGAATGCATTCATCGCCACCACGCATAGCTCCCATGCCCCGGCCGAGGCGCGCCTCGGGGAAGTGCACGCGCCCGTTCTCGTGGTCATGGGCGAACACGATCCGGACTTCCCGGACGCGTCTGCCGAGGCGACGTTGGTCGCGGACCGACTCAATGGCGAGGTCTTCATGGTGCCGGATGCGGGCCACTACCCCCAGGCCGAGTTTCCGGAGATCGTCGCACCCCGCGTCGCGCGGTTCCTCGACCGAGTATCCGCCGATGCCTAGGGCCGGACTGAGCCGTGAGGTGGTGGTCGCAGAGGCGTCGCGGCTGGCCGACAAGCACGGCTATGACAAGCTGACCCTTGCCGCCATCGCCCAGCACTTCGGCGTCGCGGTGCCGAGTCTGTACAAGCATGTCGCCGGACTTCCAGCCGTGCAGCGCGAGCTCGCGGTGCTGGCGGTGAGTGAGCTCGGTGACGCCCTTCGCTCCGCCATCCAGGGGGCGCAGGACAACGGCCTCCGTGCGATGGCAGGGGCGTATCGAGCTTATGCCAGGTTGCATCCGGGGCGGTATGCCGCGACCTTGCGGGCCCCCGCTGCCGGCGACGCAGAACACCGTGCGGTGAGCGACGCGGTCCTCGCAACGGTCTTCAGGATCCTAGAGGCATACGGGCTCGAAGATGCGGACCTGGTCGACGCGGCCCGGACGCTCCGCGCCGCGCTCCACGGCTTCGTCGCGCTCGAGTCCAACGGCGCGTTCGGCCTGCCGCAGGACGTGGACCGATCCTTCGATCGATTGGTGGACGCGCTCGATGCCGCCCTGGAGCACTGGCGCCGGGCCGGGGCGCACCCTGGCCGCCGGTAAGTCGCGACCAGGCGGGTCATACGCTACCCGAAGGGTTCCCTGCGATGCCCGGGGCTGTCTGCCGCCCCGCGGTCTGCGCCAACACGGGAACCGGTTTTGAGCTCTCCGTTTCACGGGGCTTACGCGGGTTGGCAACCCTATTTGATATAGACCGTCTTGATGTTCACAAACTCTCGAATGCCGAAGGCGGACAGCTCCCGGCCGTAGCCGCTGGTCTTTATGCCGCCGAATGGCAGCCTGGGGTCGCTCTTCACGAACTCATTCACGAAGGCGGAGCCGGCCTCCAATTCGAGCTCCGCGATTCTCCTGCCCCTGGCGGGATCACTCGTGAAGACCGCCGAGCCCAGCCCAAACGGCGAATCGTTGGCAATCCGGACCGCATCCTTTTCATCTCTGGCGCGGATTATGGAGGCCACGGGACCGAAGAGCTCCTCGTCATACGCGGGCATCCCCGGTTGGACTTCCGACAGGACCGTGGGCGGGTAGAACGCGCCCTTGCCTTCCGGAATCTTCCCGCCCAACAGGCACTTTGCGCCTTGCCGGATGGAGTCCTCCACCTGCGAATGGAGCTCGTCTCTCAAGTCCATCCTGGCCTGCGGGCCGAGGTCGGTCGACGGGTCGGTGGGATCCCCCATCCGCTTTGCGCCCATCTTCGAGACGAATGACTCAACGAACTCATCATGGACCTTCTCCACCACGATGAATCTCTTCGCGGCGATACAGCTTTGTCCGGCGTTGATGAGACGGCTGTTCACGCAGGTCGTCGATGCCGAATCCAGGTCCGCGTCCTCCAGGACGACGTACGCGTCGCTTCCCCCCAGCTCGAGCACGGTCTTCTTCAACATCTCTCCCGCCTTCCCGGCGACCGCCCGGCCTGCGGGTGTGCTTCCGGTGAGAGTCACCGCTTTGACATGCTCGTTCTCGATGATCTTGTCTACTTGAGCGCTGCCGATCAGCAGGCTCCTGAACAGTTGTCCTGGAAATCCCGCGTCCCTGAACACCTCCTCTATCGCCAGGGCTGAACCGAACACGTTGGAGGCGTGTTTCAGCACCCCGGCATTGCCCGCCATGAGCGCCGGCGCGGCAAATCGGAATACCTGCCAGAACGGGAAATTCCAGGGCATCACCGCGAGGACAATGCCGATGGGTCGGTAGCAGACAAAGCTTTCGGACGCATCTGTCTTCACGATCTCGCTGCTCAGGAAGGACTGTGCGTTCTCCGCATAATAGTCACACACCCAGGCACACTTCTCGACCTCCGCTTCGGCGCTGGCGAGCGTCTTGCCCATCTCGTCCGTCATTATCCTGGCGTAGCGCTTCTTTCTCTCGCGCAGAATGTTCGCGGCTTTCTTCATCAGGGCCGACCGGTGAGCGAAATCCGTTTGCTTCCATTCCAGCCAGGTCCTGTTGCAGTCCTCGAGGATCTGCGCGGCCTCGCTGTCACTCATTTGCTCGTACGAGCCTGCGACGGACTCGTTCGCCGGGTTGATCGATGTGATTTTCATCCTTCTGCCTCCGAGAAAGTGTCGAGTAGTGAGAGGATCACAGGCCGTCGGAAAGCGAAGGGCACGCAGACGAGCCGATACACTCTCTTGTACGACCCTGCCGGCAATGAGTGCATCGACACGCTCGCAAACCCATACTGGCTCCGAAACCCGCCTGTGAAAGATTGCTATTTCGACCTGGTCTGCTTCGAGCGCTCCTTGTAGAGACGGACGCCGCGCTCGACATCCACCGGGCCCAGCTCAGCCCGCACGGTATCCCGATACTTGGCGGCGTTGGCGATACTGTGATCGGCCGCGAGGCTGAACCACGCGAATGCTGATACCTTGTCCGGTGCCTTGCCTTCGCCATTGTAGTCGATGACGCCGAGCTGCAGCTGTGCGTCGCCGTTCGATGACACACCACTATTGTGGTTGAACGCGGCACGTTCGTACCACTTTGCCGCTTCCACGTAATCGCGGGGCCCTCCCCAGCCATTGTAATACATGCTGCCGAGATTGTACTCGGCCTCGGCATTGTCCTGCTTCGCCGCCAGGGTCAACCAGTGTTTCGCCCGAGGCTCGTCCATCTCCAGGTCCTTGCCGCCCACGAGATAAATCGCTCCGAGTATTCCCTGGGAGAGAGACTCCCCTGATTTGGCGCGGTCCGTCAGTATCGGCACAAGGTCCGCATATTCCCGGGAAGTCCGCGCCTTGTCGATCAGCACGATCAATTCCTTCCGGCTGGGGACAAGATAGAGCCGTCGCGTGGATCCGTCGAAGTCTATGTACAGCTTTTGGATCGTCCACTTCCCGAGTTGTTTCTTCTCCTTGACGTAAGCCTTGCCCGATGCGGAGTCGCCCTTGACCGGGATCATCAATTCCGCCTTGCCGGTCGGTCCCGAGCTCGAAATGCTCCCGCGCGGAAATCCCGTGTCAAAGTGCGACCCCAGCACACCGGCTGCCTCGCTCGCCTTGATCCTTGTCACCGCCAGTTCGTATGCCGTGCTGTGCATGAAGGCCAGGTAGACGACTACGAAGGTCGTGAGACCCAGCAGCAGGAAACCACCGTAGACGGCAAGAGACGCGTAACCCCACTTGCGCTGAACCCGCTTGAAGTGATCGATGCTGTCCCAATACTGGTTGCGCCACGCCCATTCATTCCCCTTGGCCCCCAGGACGAAGGGCATTACCAGATTGACCAGGGGTATCAACGCCAACAACGCGACATATGTGCGGTTGCCGATGCCCCAGATCCAGTTCAGGAGAAAGGCGCCCCAGTTCCAACCTCGTATCTCCTCCGGCACGACCGATTCCCTGCCCTGACCCGACGTGTTATTCATGGCGTGATCCCTGTTGGTAGGTTACTGTTGGCACAGCTTCACAGGCTGTGCTGCCACCCTACGTCAGCACGCGCCGCGATGGAAGTCCGGCAAGAAACACTTTTGTGACACACGGCGTGCATCCTGCAATATCCTGGGCCGACGGATAGAGTGGCTTGGGACGATACATCATGCCAAGGTTGTTCGTCGCACCAGCGGCGGAACGGGGCGCCCTACCTACAAGAGTTGCGTTCTGAAATGTTGGGATCGAGCATGGATATGCGCTCGCCAAGACGCCGAGAACGCCAAGAGGGATCCGGTTGAGTCACTTCCTGGCGTCTTGGCGAGAGCGCAGGATGACGGGCGTCAAAACTGCGCCATGCGTGATCCCGGCGCGTCGCCGACGACGCGATGGATCGTCACCTCGTCCCTGACGTTCTTCAATTGCCGCCTGCCCACCTCCTGTATGGTGATCCGCCCCTCGAGGCGACGGGCGGTTTCGGGGCCGACGTAGATCATGCCGGCCTCGGCGATGCCGGCGACCCGCGCCGCGAGGTTCACCGCCGGCCCGAGGGCGGTGTATACCCACCGGGACCCACTCCGGCCCTCGTACCGGGTTGGACCGATGAGGGCGATGCCGGAGTTGATGCCGATGTGTACGGATATAGGGTCGAAGATGCCCGTGAGCTGTTCATTGAGCTCGCGGGTCCTGCCAAGGATCTCCAGCGCCGCGGTCACCGCGCCAATGGCGTGCTCCCTGGGGTCGGCGCCCGGGAAAACGACCATCAGGCCGTCGCCGCTGGTTTCGGTGACGTCGCCGCCCCAGGCGTGCACGGCGTCGAGGTAGCGGGAGAAATACTTCTCGATGACGAAGTCCGCCGTCTGGCGCATGCTCTCGCTGAGCCGGGTGTAGCCGCTCACATCGACGAACAAGGCCGACATATCCTGCTCGGTCCTCTCGATCTCGGGCGCATCTGGATTCTGCTCGAGGCGGCGAATGACCGACTGCGGGACGAAGCGGGCGAGATAGTCCTGGGCGCCCTGGAGTCGGTTCACTTTGTCCTCGACCGTCTGTTTGAGACGCAGCGAAGTCTGGATGCGGGCCAGCAGCTCGCCTCGATTCACCGGCTTGGTGAGAAAGTCGTCGGCGCCCGCCTGGATGCCGCGAACGCGGTCCTCGATTTGTCCCAGCGCCGTCATGATGACGACGGGGATGAGGCGCGTCTTCGGATCGTCTTTCAGCGTCCTGCAGACGTCGATGCCGTTCATGATCGGCATCATGACGTCGAGCAGCACAAGATCCGGTTTTTCTTTTTCAATCGAGGCAAGCGCCTCGGCGCCGTCGGCGGCGCAGGAGACGCGATAGCCCTCGCGCCGCAGAAAGCGGGAGACGATGTCGCGGTTGCTTTCGTTGTCGTCCACCACCAGCAGGTGGTCGCCTGGCGGATTCTGATCGTCGGGCGCCGGCGCCGGTGCGCAGTCTTCCTCGGATACCCCCGTCTGCGGAGAGAGGCCGTCTCCGTCCGGTGGCGCCCGAAGATCGAGCTCCGCCGCCGGAAGCTCGAAGAGCCTGTCGGTGAGTGCCAGCAGCTCCTTGCCCGCCGCATGGATGCTGTGCAGGTCGGACTCCATGTCCCCGAGGCCCCGCTCGCGGGCTTCGTCCAGTAGCAGCTCGCTATAGCCGATGATGTGGTTGAGCGGCGTGCGCAGCGCGTGCCTCAACTCGGAACCCGCACTCCCGGCAGCCGAGTCCCGGCTCGCAGCGATCGAAGGGGAATCCTCCAGCGGTGTCGCACCGGTTTCCCCGCGGTCAGACTGCCGCTCGTTCATGCACCGGCTCTCTCGCCGAGCAGTGCCTCGATCTTCTCCAGCAGGCGGGGCAGCTCGATCGGCTTGGTATCGAAATCGTCGCAGCCTGCCTCCACGGCTTTCTCCTTGTCGCCCACCATGGCGTGGGCGGTCAGGGCGATTACCGGAATCTCCCGGGTGCCGGATTCGGCCTTCAGCCGGCGGGTCGCCTCCCAGCCGTCGAGCACCGGCAGGCTCATGTCCATCAGGATCAGATCCGGCGTTTCCGTTTGCGCCATGTCCACACCCTGCTGACCGTCAGTGGCCATGACGACCTCGTAGCCCCGCCGGGTCAGGCGCCGGGAGAGCATGTCGCGGTTCATCTCGTTGTCCTCAACCAACAGAATCTTCGTCATCGCAATGTCCTCCCCATGATCTCACGCCTCCGGTCGATTCCGGACGCGGGCCAGGGTGCAGATTTCACGCAGCAGCGCTTCAGAGCTGTAAGCACTTTTTTGCAACACGCCTTGGACGTATCCGCTGAGCCGGCGCCGGTCTTCCTCGGTCAGGTCCTTCGCGGTGATCACGACGATGGGTGTGGAGCGCCAGCGCTCGTCGGCCCGCGTCCGATCCAGAAACTGGAAACCGTCCATTTCCGGCATCATCAGGTCCAGCAGTATCAGGTCCGGCCTGCGGCCTTCGGCCAGGAGCTCCAGAGCTTCGCGTCCGTTCTCCGCCTCGTCGACGAGCCAGCCCTCCTTCGCGAGCCGCTTGCCGAGCAT
Organism: Arenicellales bacterium; assembly: GCA_049583715.1. Taxonomy (GTDB): domain Bacteria; phylum Pseudomonadota; class Gammaproteobacteria; order Arenicellales; family JAANXG01; genus JAANXG01. The sequence continues at coordinate 7,217 of JBAUWJ010000189.1, forward strand.
CGTGCGGACGCCGGCATCGTCTTCCACCAGCAGCACGTGGCGGGGCGCGTCGGTGTTCTGGTACGTCCTGAGGATGGCCGTCAGACGCTTCCAGTTGATCGGCTTGGTGAGGTAGTCCGCCGCTCCCAGGGCGTAGCCCACGTGCTTGTCGTCCTCGATGGAGATGACTACCACCGGTATGTCGGTAAGTTCCGGGTCCGATTTCAAGGCCGCAAGCACCTCCCAGCCGTCCATCCCCGGCATCAGCACGTCGAGCGTAATGACGTCCGGGTGCGCGGTCTTCGCGAGCTTGAGACCCTCGCTGCCGTTCGCCGCCAGGACGACCGCGAGACCTTCCTTTCCGAGAAACCGCTGCATGAGGTTGCGAACCGCCGGGTCGTCGTCGATCACGAGTACGGTGCCCGATCCTTCCGGTGCGGGGAGGCCGGGTGCTTCTTCATGGACGGAAGCTGGCGAGGACTTGTTTTCGACGGCCTCGGCGGGAAGCAGAATAGTGAAGACGGAACCCTGGCCGTAGACGCTCTCCACGGTAATGTCACCACCCATCATCCGGCAGAACATCCTGCTGATCGCGAGGCCGAGGCCGGTGCCGCCGTACTGGCGGGTGGTGGAGGCGTCGGCCTGCGAAAAGGCCTGGAAGAGCTTCCCCATCTGCTCGGGCGTCATGCCGATACCGGTGTCATGGACGGCGAAGCGAAGCCAGAGCTTACCGTCGACGGACTCACTCCGCGCCTCGAGCGTGATCCTGCCGTGATCGGTGAATTTGGCGGCGTTGCTCAGCAGGTTGAAGAGCGCCTGCCTGACCTTGGTGAGGTCGGCGTGCATGGATCCGAGCTTCTCGTCGCAGAGGACCTCGATGCTGTTGCCCTTCTTCTCCAGCAACGGTTGGACCGTGGCGAGAACGTCGCTAACCAGGGTCCGCACGTCGAAGCTCTCGAGGAACAGCTCCATCTTTCCGGCCTCGATCTTCGACAGGTCGAGGATTTCGTTGATGAGACCGAGCAGGTGCTTGCCGGCGACCTGGATGTTCTTCAGGTCCGGAAGGAAGTCATCCTGCCCGAGATCCTGCGCCTCTTCTTCCAGCATCTCGCTGTAGCCGATGATGGCGTTGAGGGGCGTGCGCAGCTCGTGGGACATGTTGGCGACGAATTGCGACTTGTGCCGGCTCGCCTGCTCGAGCTCACGGCTCTTTTCGGCAATTTCCTGAAACAGCCGGGCGTTCTGGATGGCGAGCGCCGACTGCGCCGCGAAGGTCTTCAGGAGCGCAACGACGTCGGCCGAGAACGCGCCGACTTCGCGCCGCAGGATCACCAGGCCGCCCAGCAGCCGGTCCTCGAGAATCAAAGGAACTGCGAGCAGCGCGCGTAGATCTTCACGGAGGACCTGGTCGCGCACCTGGGACGCAATCGGCTGTCCTTCGGCCTGAACATCGGTGACTTCCACCGGCTCACGGGTTACCCCGGCGCGCCCGACCGCTCCGTCGCCGAGGCGGATCGGTTCCGCCCGGAGCGCTGCGAGGTGCTCCGGTGAGATCCGGTGGGAAGCCCGTGCGTGAAAGGTCCGCGAGGTCTCGTCGAATTCGTAGATGATGCCGCTGTAGCCGGCGGACAGTTGCACGGCGTGGCGCACGATTGTGGCCAGCACCGTTTCCAGATCCAGGGTGGAGCTCACCGCCTGGCCAACCTCGGCCAAGGCGGTAAGCTGCTCCACCGACTCGGTGAGATCCCGTGTTCGCGACTCGAGCTCCTGGAACAGCCGGACATTTTCGATGGCGATCACCGCCTGGTCGGCGAATATCCTGACCAGCTCTGTTTGCGCCTCGGTGAACGGCCGGACCGTATCCCGGCGCGCCTGGATGTTTCCGATCGCGACGCCGTGGCGCATGAGCGGGACGCTCAAGGTAGTTCGATGACCGAGCTCCCTGGCCATGGCGCTGCCTTCCGGGAACTGCTCGGCCTCGGCCTGGAGGTCGTCGATGTGAAACAGCCGCCTGTCGATCACGGTTCGGCCGCCCAGGGTACCGCGCACCAGCGGTACGTCGCGCGCCGGCATCGAACCGTAATGCGCCACCAGGCGCAGCCAGTCTCCGTTCACCCGCAGCACCATCACGTCGAATGCCTGGCACAGGCGCGCCACGCTCTCGGCGATCATGTGGAAAACGGGCTGTACGTCGGTCGGCGAGCTCGAGATGACGCGCAGGATCTCGGCCGTCGCCGTCTGCTGCTCCAGGGCCTCGGTCAGGTCGCTGTTTCGCGATTCGAGCTCCTGAAACAGCCGTACGTTCTCGATAGCGATGGCAGCCTGGTCGGCAAAGGTCGTCACCAGCTCGATTTCCTTGTCGGTGAACGGCCTCACTTCGTTCCGCACCAGGGACATGACGCCGATCAACTGGTTCTCTCTGAGCATGGGGACCGATACCATGGTTCGATAGCCGCCGTACTCCCTCGCCTGCGTCATCACGTATTCCGGATCCTCGAAAGCATCGTGAATGTGAACCGTCCGCCGCTCGAGAGCAGCCCTGCCCGTGGCCGATCCCCGCCCGGGTCGGATCTCGACCTGTTTCCAGTACTCCATAAAGTCCGCCGGCGCGCCATAGAAACCCACTGGACGCAGCACCTCGCCATCGGACCGGTTTATGACGCCCCAATCGGCGTGGCACAACCGCCCGGCGTACTCGACCAATGTCTCGAGGATGGGCTGGAGATTGAACGTCGAGCGACTGATTATCTTCAACACTTCGGTGGTGGCGGTCTGCTGCTCCAGCGCCTCGGTGATCTCGCGATTGCGTGCCTCGAGCTCGTCGAACAACCGTACGTTCTCAATGGCGATCACCGCCTGTGAGGCAAATGTCTTTGCCAGCTCGATCTGGGCGGTGCTGAACGGCTTTACCTGGCGACGAGCGCAGCCGATAACCCCGATGGCCACCCCGCGCCGAATGAGGGGGATTCCCAGAAATGTCCTGAATCGGGCCACGCTCTGAAAGACCTCCAATATGCGCGTGTTGTATCCAGGATCCATCGTGACATCCTCCACGTGCACCGGCTGGCCGTCGAGGAAAGCGCGACCCATGACAAAGTCACGAGTCGGCGGCCGCGGGTACAGGCTCCGATAGAGTTCGGTTTCCGCTTCCGATAGATTGCTGACTGCCGCCAGATGAAGCAGCCCGTCCTCGTCCACACGCATCACCGAGCTGTACTCTGCTTCGCACAAGCGCGTCACGCTCTCGACGATGGTCTCGAACACCGGCTGCACGTCGGTCGGCGAGCTGGAGATCACCTCGAGGACCCTGCTGGTGGCCGTCTGCTGCTCCAGTGTCTCGGTCAGGTCGCGGTTGCGCGCTTCCAGCTCCTTGAAAAGCCGCACGTTCTCGATGGCGATGACGGCTTGGTCGGAGAAGGTCTTGAGAAGCTCGATCTGCTTGGCGGGGAAGACCCCTTTGCGGCTCCGCAGGACCGAGATACCGCCGACGGTCCGGCCTTCGTACAGCATCGGTACCGATACGACACTGCGAAATTGCATCACCTGAGCCAGGCCGGACAGCCCGTAGTCGGGGTCCGACTCTACGTCCGGGATATGGGCGACTGTGCTACTGAGCACGGCGCGACCGATCCCGCTCTCGCGGGTCGGAGAAACCGGAAACGTCCTTTCCCATGCGGCCAATGCCTCTGGCTCCATGCCGTGCTGGCTTACCTGGTGAATGAGCTCACCGTCGAACCGGTACACCCCGCACAGGTCGCCGTGGCAGAGTTCCTTGGCGCTCCGCGCGATCATGTCGAATACAGGCTGCGCATCCGTCGGCGAGCTCGAGATCGCCTTGAGGATCTCGCCGGTCGCCGTCTGCTGCTCCAGTGCCTCGGTGATCTCACGGTTGCGTGCCTCGAGCTCCTGGAACAGGCGTACGTTTTCAATGGCGATCACCGCCTGGTCGGCGAAGGTGGTGACCAGCTCGATCTGCTTGTCGGTGAAGGGCTCGATCCTGGTCTTCCAGATCGCGATCACTCCGATGAGGGCATCGCCCCGCTCCATGGGAACCGCCAAAACAGTCCGGAAGCCCTCCTGCTTCGCCAGCTCACTCAACCGGTAGCCGGGCTCAGCCAGGACGTCGTGGATATGTATTGTCCGGCGTTCGGATGCTGCAGCGCCTGTCGCCGAGCCCGGGCCCGGCTGAAGCGGGTTACGCTCGAAAAATTCTTGCACGTCGATGGAGGCGCCGTATGCCACTGCGAGGCGGAGGATTTCGCCGTCGAACTTGAAAATGTAGCCGTGCTCGGCGGAGCACAGCCTCGTCGCGTTCTCGACCAGGGTCTCGAGGACCGGTTGAAGATCGAACGTCGAGCGGCTGATCGCTTTCAGCACCTCGGTGGTGGCGGTCTGCTGCTCGAGGGACTCGGTCACTTCCCGGTTCCGAGCCTCGAGCTCCTGAAACAGCCGGACATTCTCGATGGCAATCACGGCCTGGTCGGCGAAGGTCTTGACCAATGCGATCTGCTCTTCCGGGAACGGGGCGGCCAGGGATCGCGAGACTGCGATCGCACCGATCGCACTGCCTTCACGGATCATCGGGACCGCGACGATGCTCCGGAACGTCACTGCCCGGGCAAGGTCGGTGAACCGATATTCAGGATCGGCTTCAATATCCGGAATGTGGGCAATGCTTCGGCTCAGAATCGCCCGACCCGCGGCGCTGTCGGGCTTCGCCGGTCTGGGATATCCAAGCGTCTGATAGGCCTCGAGCTGCTTCTTCGCCAAGCCGTAGTGGCCGACAAGATGGAGGAGCTCGCCGTCGAATCGGCTGACGACGCAGAACTGACCCTGGCACAAGCGGGTGGCGCTCTCGGCAATCATGTCGAACACGGGCTGCACGTCCGTCGGTGAGCTCGAGATCACCTCGAGGACCTCGCTGGTCGCGGTCTGCTGCTCGAGGGCCTCGGTCAGGTCGCTGTTGCGTGCCCCGAGCTCCTGAAACAGGCGCACGTTCTCGATGGCCATGGCGGCCTGATCGGCGAAGGTCGTGACCAGCTCGATCTGCTTGGGGGTGAATGACTTGATCTTGTTGCGAAGAAGTGCCATGACGCCGATCAAGGTCTGCCCCTTGAGCATGGGGACAGCAACGACCGCACGCCAGCCGCCGCGCTTCTGGCCCTCCGTCGCCTCATAGTCCGGGTCAGCGAGGACGTCCGTGATGTGCACGGTGCGCCGCTCGAGTGCAGCTCGTCCGGCAATGGAGCCTTTGTCCGGAGCGAGCGCGATACGGTTCCAGAAATCCATGAACTCGGTGGAAGCACCGTAGTAGCCCGCGACTCGCAGCAATTCTCCGTCGAACCTGTAAATGATTCCCCAGTCCGCATGGCACAGCCGCGTCGCGTTTTCGATCAGGGTCCCCAGCACCGACGGCAGGTCGAATGTGGACCGGCTGATCAGCTTCAGCACCTCGCCCGTCGCAGTCTGCTGCTCGAGCGCTTCGGACAGCGCTCGGCGGTCCGCTTGCGCGGTCTCGGATTGGCGATGGTGCTCCGTTGCCAGCCCGAGGTATGCTGCAAGGAACTCGATCAGCGTGACCTCTTCGTCGTGGAAAGCATTGGCGCGGGTGCTGCCGAATGTCATGGCGCCCCGGTTCGTGCCCAAAACAGTCAGCGGCACGCTCAGGATCGTTCGAATCGATCCACCTTCCATGGCTTCGTCCGACACGGGAGGCTTGCCCTTGGACGAGGGAAAGTCCGTGCGGAGGTAGGCACATCCGGACCGGATGACGGCTCCCGCGACCCCCTTTCCATAGGGAACCGCAGCGACTGTTCGTTTCGAAAATCCACGCCTTGTTTCCCGCAGGACCCGCAGTCGATACGTACCGTCATCATTCGACAGCGCCAGGGTGCAGCGCTGAAAACCAACCACTTGCTTGAGCCCGTTGATCGCCTCGCGGTAGAGGCGGTCCGGTTCTGAAATTCGTGCGAGCAAGAGAGGGAGATGGGCGAGCGATGCAAAGGACCCGGCCATGGGCGGCCGAGTCTTCCGGGAAGACGCCTGTTCCAGCTTAACGTCACTCATTGAATGTTAAAAACCGCTCTTGGCGATTACTCAGCAACGTCAAATCTTCCCGGCGGCGCCGTCAGGGTAGCGGCGCGTGCGCGGTAGCGTGTAGATTACTCCCGCTCACGGGCTCAGGGAATACCCCTTTGCGCTCCCGCGAAGGTGGATTTTGGGAACAGTTGCGCAGCGGACCCTGTGCTCTCCGGGGCTCACACCGCCGAGCCTCCAGTATCACGAGCGGCTGCCGGCCGTAACGGAGACACCGGGACCGCTCGTGCGGCTCTCTCGGTACAACAGGATGTCGAAACCCACTATAATTTCCGCGATTCAGCTCAGCCGATCCCGGCCGGCGGAGAGAGGGTGGTTCCGCTGCGAATCCGCGTCGGGTTCGGGCCCCGGAGGCCTGGAAGCCCAATCGACGACATTGGTCGTTTGACCTCGCGTGACGTGTTCGCTGCCAGAAGGCACCCTGCCCCTATCAGCAAGCAGGACGATATGTTTTTCGAGCGCATGAAAACACCGTGAGTACCGATGAAGAGTAGAGTCTTCATGGTCTGCTTCGAGGCGATGGAGCCCACCCTCATCCATCGTTGGGCCAGGGAAGGCCTTCTACCGAATCTGGCGGCGGTGCTGGAGGAATCCGTGATTTCGAGATTCCGCTACGACGGCGCCACCGAGAACATCGTGACATGGGCATCCATGATGAGTGGCGCGCCGCCCGGCGAGCACGGACTGTGGGAGCTGTACGGGTGGGATCCGGTGAACTACTTCGTTCCCAAGTACGACTTCGACAAGGATTTCCCGCTGACGCCTTTCTGGGTTCGCCTGGGGCAGGCGGGGAGAAAGGCGATTATCCTGGATTGGCCTCGCGCACCACTGCGGGGTGGAAAGAACGTGGTGCAGGTTGCAGATTGGATGGGTCACTATAGAACCCAGCCTCTGCGCTCAACACGTCCGGGTCTCCTCCGGGAGCTGAAACTTCTATATCCCGACTGGAAGGGAGATCTGGACCGCCGCCTGCGCTCCAATAAGTCCGTCAACAACGCGCTGGTCTGGTTGTGCGAACGCATCGATACGAAGACCCGATTCGTGTCCGAGCGCATCAAGCAGTGGGAGTGGGACTTGTTCATGGTGCACTACTCCGAAGCTCACGATGCAGGGCACCGTTTCTGGTCGATCCACGACGCAACACATCCGGACCACGACGCCGAACAGGCCGTGGAGGTCGGCAATCCGCTGCTCCGTATCTATCAACATCTGGACACCGCACTCGGTCTGCTGCGAGAGAATATGGCGGATGACGTCGTGTTCATGTTTTACACGTCTACCGGGATGGGACCGAACTATTCCGGCAACGGGCTTCTCGACCATTTTCTGTTGAAGTTGGACGGCGGCCGAGTGAGGACATTCACCGACCGCACGGCATTTGAGCTTCGCAACAATCCCGCAAGCGGCGCGATACGCTTGAATGTCAAGAACCGGGAGTCGAAAGGACGCATCGATGAGTCTTCTTACGACGATTACTGCCGGTATCTCGCCGGCCTTCTTCTGGAGCTCGTGGACACGCACTCCGGGAATTCGGTGGTCGATCACGTAGTGAAGTGCCGGGAACGATATCCGGGACGCCACGCCGACGAGCTTCCGGACATGATGGTGGTGTGGAACCGGGAGCTTCCCATACACGGTTTTGTGTCTCCGTCGCTCGGAAGCATGAGTTTCGGTGACTTCCGCCCCGAGTGGACGGGTGACCATTCGACGAATGCAATGCTGTGCGTGAGTGGACCGGGTGTGGGGACACAGAGCCGGACCATCACACATTTTGAAAGCTTTCCCGGGTTTCTGGGGAGCTATCTGGACGTTGAGCTTGGCGGTGAATTCAAGGACGCGGACCTGCCCGGACTCGATGTGGGAGTAATCGGGCGTGCGCCAGCGAGGCATGAGGATGGAAAACCGGATGCGAGCGTTACGCCCCCCGTCTCGACCTTGCAGGATTCCGAATGGGACGACACCCGGCCGCAGTATCTGTTCCGGCATAGTTATTGGCAATCCGCTGCCGGGCTCGGGGAGGATGACCTCAAGGAGGCGCTTCTAACGGACTACAAGGAAGGAAAGCCATTCTCGCCGCAATCCTATGATTTCTTCGAGCCGGGGACATCGGCGGGTTGTCTACTGGATTTCGGATGTGGCATAGGAAGAAACTTCCAGGCACTTCGGACCGTGTCGGATGAGCTGGTTGCTTTTGACTTGCCGGAGATGGTCGACGCTTGCAGACGTTACGCCAGTTGCGACGGTGTGATTCTCCAATCGGATTGGAGCCAGGTCGAAACGCGGCGCTTCGACGTGGTAGTCGCGACCCTCGTGTTTCAGCATATGGAGCGTCCTTTGGTGCTCGGGGTGCTGCGAGCCCTGGCAAGGATCTGCGACTTCCTGTATGTCACCACACGGGTATGGGCGGACGGCAAGGGCCACCCGAACGTCTTAGCCTTGATAGACGAAAGCGGTAAATTCGAGTATGTGAAAGGTACGCACTCGAAAGCCGAAGCGCTGAGCATGGAGTATCCGTCCGAGGTGCATACGGACATCCTGCTGAGAAACCTGGACCCTTCGGCGAGGCGGGTGGGAAACGAGCGATTGTTCGGCATTGATCGGATACGTTACAGGCCGAACGATGTCCGCTGCGCGATCACCTTGGCTCAGTTCTTCACTCCGAACTATGACCACTGGGCGTACAAGGTCCTGGACAACAAGAAGAGATACTGCGATGCTCATGGTTACAGGTTTCACTACCGTCGCGGTATCTATAACCATGCGGCGAACCGGCACCCAAGCTGGCATCGTATTCCCTTGCTGCTGGAGCTGCTGGAGGACCCCGATACGGAATGGGTGTTCTGGTCGGACATCGACTCCCTAATTATTCTTCAACACATTCGTCTCGAATGGATCATGGGCGACTATATCGATAAGGATCTCATCGTCCCGAACCAGGGGCCCGGATATTTTCTGGGCGAGGGCGTCGCTGACTGCCTGTGCTTCGGCCACTTCTTCATACGCAACTCCGACTGGTCGCGCCGTTTCCTGGACCTCGTCTGGGACTTCCCGAACGAATTCGGATATACCAGGTACTTGACGGACGAGAGCTGGGAGCAGGAAGCGGTGAACTTCATCTATCGCCACGATCTCGCGGATTTCTCCAGCCGCGCCGCGGTAGTGCGTAACCGGCTCTTCAACTCTTTCTATCATACGCAGTACCGCGATGGCGATTTCCTCGTGCACTTTGCCGGTGAGACGGCCAGGGGAGTAGGCAAAAGAGAGAGACTCATAGATGAGTACGGCAGGCGGGTCCGATACGTGACCGCCCTCGGAGCATCTCAAGGAGGTATGGTCTGACGTGTCACAGGCGATCCTGCTTGGAACGCAAAGAGTCGGCACAAACATGCTGGGATCGCTGTTCATGTCCCATCCCGGCATAGTGGCCTTCCCGGAAGTATTCAAAGACACGGTATCGGCGGACAATCCCTTTCCGGAGAGAATTCCCAACTATAGGAAATTTGCATTCGACCGGATACGGCAAGGTGTGGAGCTTGCGCTTCCGGAATACAGAACGGTATTGATTAACGACTATTTCGATATGCTCGAAGCGGAAACCAGGCCGCCGACACCTGTTCAGGTCATCGGGGTCAAATACAACTCCCTGCACCACGCGGATGGATACTGGCGTGCTCCAAGCGACCCTCCCGACATGTTGAAGGTGTTCCGGAATCGGGGAATGCCGATCATTCATGTCATCCGGGAGGATCTGGTGGCAACAGCGTACTCGGAGCTGCGGGCGCAATCGTCACAAACATATATTACGCGCGTTCCCCGGGTGGTGGAGCCTCATCGCTTCAGGGTGGAGCCCGCTGATTTTCTGCACAGGCTCCGGAGGATTCGCGATGATCGCAGTATGGTTGAACGATGGCTTGCCCGCACGGGCTTGAAGGTGCTCGTATTGCAATACGAACATCTGTTCGTCGAGGAGCCCGCTTCCGATATCAGGGGAAGCAGCATCGAGCTCATTGCAGAGTTTCTCGACCTCGATCCCGACGGTTTTGACCCGGCTCCGAAGACTCGAAAGATATCGCCGGTGTCCTTCTCAGACGAGCTGGAGAACTTTGACGAAATAGAGAAAGCGGTGCGCGGCACCGAGTTTCACGCGTGGTTTATCCGTCATGCGTAGCCAGGCTCTGAAAGCAGAATCAGGCGAGACGGGCCGCACGGCTGGTGAGACGGATGGGTATGAGTGGGGAACAGAATGAACTTGAAGGGCAAGACTTTGTTCATCACCGGCGGCAGCCGCGGCATCGGTCTGGCGATCGCGGTGCGCGCGGCGCGTGATGGCGCCAATGTAGCAATTGCGGCGAAGACAGCGGAGCCGCACCCCAAGCTGCCGGGTACTATCTATACAGCGGCCGGGGAGATCGAGGAAGCCGGCGGCAAGGCACTGCCCGTCGTCTGCGATCTGCGCGATGAGGGCCGGTTGGCTGACGCGGTGAACAGGACCGTGGAGACTTTCGGCGGCATTGACGTGCTGATCAATAACGCCAGCGCGATCTCGTTGACCGGCACCCTCGCCACGGATATGAAGCGCTACGACCTGATGAACAGTATCAATGCCCGCGGTACGTACATGGCCGGCCGGCACTGCATCCCGCACCTGCAGAAAAGCGCTGCCGACGGCCGCGACCCCCACATCCTCACCTTGTCGCCGCCATTGGATATGCGCAGCAAATGGTTTGCGCCGCATGTCGCCTATTCCATGGCTAAGTACGGGATGAGCCTGTGCACCCTGGCCTGGGCGGAGGAGTTCCGCGAGGATGGCATCGCGGCGAACTCGCTGTGGCCGCGGACCCTGATCGCCACCGCTGCGGTGAACATGATCGGCGGCAAGGACCTGCTCGCCAGATCGCGCAGCCCCGAGATCATGGCCGACGCCGCGCATGTGATCCTGACGCAGCCGTCGCGCGAGTTTACCGGACGGTTCTGCATCGACGACGTCGTGCTGCACGAGAAGACCGGCATGCGCGACTTCTCCCAATACGCTTCGGTCCCGGGTACCCGGGACGCGGACATGGTGCCGGATTTCTTCGTCCCGGAGGATACGCCGGCGCTGCCCGGCTGAGTGCCGCATGCCGGGTCGACACCGGCACTGGGGACGGTAACGGTGCGAAGTCTGTGGGTCGGAATTCATTCCGACTATCCCTTCAAGTCGGAATAGATTTCAACCTATCAGGCGATCTTCGATCCTTGGCCCCTGCAGGTCGGGCCTCAGTCTCACAAAGGGTCGTGCCAGCCCGAACGCTGCTGTCGGAATGAATTCCGACCCACAGGGTATCCGCTTGCGGACGAACTACCGATTGCCACTGACCAAGTCGGAATTATTCCGGCAATCCTGATCGGATAGTGCTGCGGTGTCGAGGACTACGGATCCGGTCAGCTCAGCGGACTCCTGAGCGCATTCAGCAGAATCTCGAGCGAATGCTCTATCGCCTCGTCGGTCTGGATCGTCCGGCCGGCGCCGCAATCGTCCACGCAGCCGATTCGACCGGTGTTGATGAGCGAGACCAGGCCGTGGACATGCGCCCATACGGCCAGGCCGTCGGCGTCGAGTTCACCCGGACGCAGGAGCCCCGCCTGCTGCAGCCTGCCGAGCAATGCGGTGAGGGTTTTGAACGCGGCAGTTCCCGCCGCTTCGAGGTCCGGAAACAGGTGGCGTTTCGCGGGCAGGTCCTCGCTGGAAAACATCAGCTTGTACAGGGCCGGATTGTCGATGCCGAACTGAACGTAGGTGCGGCCGAGGGCCATGAACTGACTAAGCGCGTCGCCGTCCTTCTCGAGGGCGGCGTCCATGGAGGCCTTGAGCTTGCCGAATCCCTCGGCGGCGATGGCCGCCATCAGTGCTTCCTTGTCGTTGAAATGTGCATAGGGCGCGGCGCAGCTCACCCCCACGCGGCGCGCCAGGTCGCGCAGAGTGAAGCCTGAATTGCCTTCGTTCTCGAGCAGCGTGAGGGCTTCGCCAACCAGGGCATTGCGCAGGTCGCCGTGGTGGTAGGCGTGTTTGCGTGTGTGGGCGCCCAAGGGCTTATGCCAGTTCATGAATGATCACGACCCGTCGCATTTTACAGGCAGAAGCATGAGGCGGCAGCCCATGCGGCCGGTCATTCCAGCTTTGGGAAATATTAATCTTGACATTGTTAAGTTCATGACGGCAGAATCTACGCCCCAATCTTAACAATGTCAAGTTTGAGGTGTCGCCGTGGATCGTCACACCCTTGCCCTCCGTACCCCTCGCCTGGCCGTGCTGGCGGTTTGTCTTGTCGCTCTCGTTGCCGTGGCGGGATGTGGACGCACCGACATACAAAAGACCGCGGCCCGGCCGGTGGTGGCCGAGCGACTGGCAGCGACCGACACCGCCCGCACGGCGCACTACAGCGGCGATGTGCACGCCCGCTACGAGACAACGCTTGGATTCCGCGAGAGCGGCAAGATTGCGCGTCGTCTGGTGAAGCTGGGAGACGCAGTCGCCAGCGGTCAACTGCTGGCTCGTCTGGACCCGTCTGACGCGCGGCTCAACCTCGCGGCGGCCCGGGCAGCCCTCGCAGCGGCGAAGAGCGAGTATGAGACCGCCGGCCGCGACCACGAGCGCTACCAGCGGCTGCTGGACAAGAAGGTGGTCAGCCGCTCCGCTTTCGAGCACCAGCGGGACATCTACGCCGCCGCGAAGGCTCGCTATGAGCAGGCGCAGCGCCAGCTCGATCTGCGGAACAACCAGCTCGGCTACACGGAGCTGCGGGCCGAGCACTCCGGCGTAATCACCGCGGTGAGCGCGGAAGCAGGCCAGGTGGTATCGGCCGGCGAGCCGGTGCTGTCGTTGGCGTGGTCGGACGGACGCGAAGTGCACATCAACGTGCCGGAGGACCGCATCGGTGAATTCGAGCGCGCCGGAACCTTCCGAATCGAGTTGTGGGGGTCGGGAGGCACGACCTACCGCGGCCATCTCCGTGAGCTGTCCGCCGCCGCCGATCCCGATACCCGCACCTTCCTCGCGAAGGTCGCCATAGACGACCCGGGCCCGCGGGTCAGGCTGGGCATGACCGCCGGGGTGACGGTGACCGATTCGATCGATCCGAAGGAAATCATCGTGCCCATGACCGCGCTGTATCACAGCGGCACAAAGCCCGCGGTGTGGGTGGTGGATAGCAGGACCTCCAAAGTGAAGCTGCAGCCGGTGGAGGTGGGGCGCTACACCGACGGCGGTGCGATCATCGACGCGGGCCTCTCTCCGGGCGCGATAGTAGTGACCAAGGGGGCGAACGAGCTGCATGCCGGCGAGCCGGTCAATCCCATCCTGACCCGGGCCGGCTCCGGAGACGGCGCATGAGCGAGGGCTTCAATCTTTCCGAATGGGCGCTGCGTCACCGGTCACTGGTGCTGTACGCCGTCATCGTCACAGCCGTGCTGGGCCTGCTCGGCTTCGAGCATCTCGGACAATCCGAAGATCCGCCGTTCACCTTCAAGCTGATGGTGATCCAGACCCTGTGGCCGGGCGCCACGGCGCAGCAGGTGGAACGGGAAGTGACGGATCGCATCGAGCGCACGCTGCAGGAGACGCCCAACGTCGATTTCCTCCAGAGCTACTCGCGGCCCGGCAAGTCCATGGTCCTGTTCAACATCAAGGAATCCGCGCCGGCGAAACAGGTGCCGGAGACGTGGTACGAGGTCCGCAAGAAGGTAGCCGACATTCACAACCAGCTCCCGAACGGGGTGGTGGGGCCGTTTTTCAACGACGAGTTCGGAGACGTCTACACCAACATCTACGCCCTGGAAGGAGACGGCTACAGCCACGCGGAGCTCGAGGACTATGCCGACAAGATCCGGGAGGAGCTGCTCAAGGTCAAGGATGTCGCCAAGGTGGATTACTTCGGCGACCAGCCCCAGGTGATCCATGTCGAGATTTCGAACGCCAGGCTTGCCAACCTGGGACTCCGCCCCGCGGATATCGTGCAGGTTCTGAAGAAGCAGAACGCCGTGGTGCCGGCGGGCCGCTACGACACCTCGACGGACCGGGTGCTGATTCGCAGCACCGGTCAGTTCCACTCCGTCCAGAGCCTCGAGGACACGAGCTTCCGTGTGAACGGACGGCTGCTCCGGCTCGGGGACATCGCGCAAATCCATGAAGGCTACCAGGACCCTCCCGAGCAGAGTATGCGCTTCGAAGGCAGGCCGGTGCTCGGCATCGGCGTGACCATGGCGAAGGGCGGCGACGTCATCGGCCTGAGCAAACGGCTCGACGCGAAGGTCGGGGAGCTGCAAAGGCGCCTGCCTGTCGGCCTGACCCTGCACAAAGTGACCGACGAGGCCGATTCCGTCTCCCGGTCCGTCGACGACTTCGAGGAAGCGGTGGGGGAGGCGGTGGCCATCGTGCTGATCGTGAGTCTCCTGAGCCTCGGCCTGCGCACCGGTACGGTGGTGGTGATCTCCATTCCGCTGGTGCTGGCCGCGACGGCCTTTTTCATGTGGGTGTTCGGTATCGGCCTGCACAAGGTATCGTTGGGCACGTTGATCCTGGCTCTCGGCCTGCTCGTGGATGACGCCATCATCGCGGTGGAGATGATGTCGGTGAAGCTGGAGCAGGGGTTCGACCGCATGAAGGCCGCCGCCTTCGCCTACACCAGCACTGCCTTTCCCATGTTGACCGGCACCCTGATCACGGTGGCGGGCTTTCTGCCCATCGCGCTCGCGAAGTCCAGCACCGGGGAGTACACCCGTTCCATCTCCGAGGTGGCCGCCATCGCGCTGGTCTCGTCCTGGCTGGCAGCGGTGGTGGTGATTCCCTATCTCGGTTACCGGCTGTTGCCGGCAGCGCAGGCCGAGGCACCGGGAGCCTGGCGGAAATGGCTGCGGCGTTACGCGCCGAAGCTGGCAGCGCGCCTGCCGGAGCGCCGGACCGCCGCGGAAGATCATGACATCTATTTCACCCCGTTCTACGACCGCTTCCGCCGCTGGATTCGGTGGTGCGTGAGTCACCGTAAGACCGTGCTGGCCGGCGCTGCGGGACTTTTCCTGGTGGCGATGCTGGCATTCGGCCTGATTCCGAAACAGTTCTTCCCGAGCTCCAGCCGCCCGGAGCTCCTGGTCGACCTGCGCCTGCCCGAAGGTGCGTCCTACCAGGCGACCCTGGCCCAGACCAGGCGCATGGAAGCTTTTCTGAAGCAGCAGAGCGGCATCAGGAACTACGTGAGCTACGTCGGCACCGGGTCGCCGCGCTTCTATCTTTCGCTGAACCGCCAGCTCCCGCAGGCAAATTTTGCCCAGCTCGTGGTGACCGCGAAAGACATCGAGACCCGCGAGCGCCTGCGCGGCGTGCTCATCAAGGAGCTGCACGAATCCTTCCCCGATGTGCAGGGACGGGTGACGCGCCTGGAAAATGGGCCGCCGGTGGGCTTCCCGATCCAGTTCAGGGTCTCCGGCGACGACATCCCCAAGGTGCGCTCCATCGCGGAGCAGGTCGCGGACACCGTGCGCGCGGACCCCAGAACGGCCAACGTGCAGTTCGACTGGGATGGACCGGCAAACAAGGAGGTGCGGCTGGACGTGGACCAGGAAAAGGCCCGACTCCTCGGTGTGAGCAGCGAGGACCTGTCCGCCTTCCTGCAGATGACGCTTTCCGGATACACGGCCACCTACTATCGCACCGGCGACAAGCTGATCGCCGTGGACCTGCGCGCGCCGAAGGCCGAGCGGGCCCGCCTCGATAACGTGCGGAACCTGATGGTGCCCACGGCTGCGGGCAAGTCCGTGCCGCTTTCGCAGATCGCTAAGGTGAAGTACGGACTCGAGTACGGCGTGATCTGGGAGCGGGACCGTCAGCCCACCATCACCGTGCGCGCCGACACGCTGGGCAACGCCCAGGGCATGGATGTCACGAAAGCCATAGAGGCAAAGCTCGGCGGAATCCGCGCGAAACTGCCGCTCGGCTACAGCATCAGTGTGGGTGGCTCCGTGGAGAACAACGCCAAGGCGCAGCTCTCCATAAACGTGGAAATGCCCGTCATGCTGTTCGTGATCGTCACCCTGCTCATGATCCAGCTCCAGAGCTTCTCGCGCACCTTCGTGGTCCTGCTCACGGCGCCCCTGGGGCTCATCGGCGTGGCGGCGGCGCTGCTCCTGTTCCACAAGCCGTTCGGCTTCGTCGCCATGCTCGGCACTATTGCGATGTTCGGCATCATCATGCGCAACTCGGTGATCCTGGTGGACCAGATCGACCAGGACATCCGGGACGGGCACAGCCCGTTCGAGGCGATTATCGGGGCCACGGTGCGCCGTTTCCGACCCATCGTGTTGACTGCGGCGGCGGCCGTGCTCGCCCTGATTCCCCTGGTGCCGAGCGACTTCTTCGGCCCCATGGCGGTCGCTCTCATGGGCGGTATCACGGTGGCGACGGTGTTGACCTTGTTCTTCCTGCCGGCGCTTTACGCAGCCTGGTTCCGTGTGCGAGTCGACGAACCCCGGGAGGCGTTGCCCCGGATGGCGATCGTTGACACTACAGGCGCCCGCTCCACTCGCGAGACTCCTCTCCCCCTGGCCCGATCAACCTGTTGGGGACGAGCCGCCAGAGAGGGGTGAGCGTGCCCCATGGGACATTGTCCAGGCCTGGATGGTGCCAAGAGAAACCGGTCCGGGGATGGGAGGGCGTTGCCAACTCCGACAAGAGCGCACTGCGCTCGAGGCGACAGGTCGAGATTTCGTGTCGTAAGATAGTATTGTTCGAACAACGGTGAAGCCATGAAACGAAGCCGCCGCGATTTTCTCGAAACACTCGGCGCAGCCGCGGTGGCTGCCGCCTTCGGTGCTTCGTTGACATCAGCACAGGCCGCGACTGCGGGAGCCGGAAAACTGAAGATCGGCGTCGTCGGTTCCGGCAGGGTCGGCGGGACGCTCGGCGGCGTCTGGGTGAAGGCCGGTCATCGGGTCATGTTCTCGTCGCGCCATATCGAGAACGACAGAAAGCTCGCGGCGGATCTCGGCCCCAACGCCTTCGCGGGGACACCGAGGGAAGCCGCCGCTTTCGGGGACGTGCTGATGATCTCCGTCCCCTACGGCGCACTGCCCGACGTCGGCCGGACGCTGGGCAAACTGCTCGACGGCAAGATCGTGATCGATACCTGTAATCCTTTCGTGTCTCGCGACGGCGAGATCGCGAAACGGGCGCTCGAGCAGGGCGTCGGCCTCGTCTCGGCGGAGCTGCTGCCCGGTGCGCGCATCGTTCGCGCGTTCAATGCCATCGGCTATACGCGGATGGGTCAGGCGCACGAGCACCCGGGCCGGGTGGGCATGCCCATCGCCGGCGACGACCCCGAGGCCATCGAGCTGGCTTCCCGCCTGATCCGCGACATTGGCTATGAGCCGGTCCTGGTCGGCGGGCTTGCCAAAGCGAAGTACCTGATGCCGGGAACACCGCTCGCGGGTGAGCACACGCCCGAAGAAGTCCACCGGATCGCCGCGACGCTCGAATAAAGCGCAATGGAAGCCGACTGGTGGACGGGCCGCGTAAACCTGCTCCGGGCCTCGTGAATTCGACTTCCCGGGGCCGCGGATAAGTCACTTGGGAACAGCCGATCCAGACCTTGAAATAGGAGTACGAGTTTCTGGAGCCCGTATGGTACCTGTAGGAATACGCCAGGCCTCCTGCGTCACCACTGTGTGCCGGGAGTTACTAACCGCGGAGCTAGAGCGTCGCCTACGATGCCAAGCGGCGTGTATACCGGCTGATGTTTTCAGATTTGAAGGCCTGGAAAACCGACGAGCTCAAGCACCGCGCCGGCTGAGGCGGCCCCGATCCGCGTCGCGGTCTGTCCGCGAGACGGCGTCGATAAGCCCCCTTACGCTCAAACACGGACCTCGCCGTTGCGCTTGCGCTCGAGGCGGCGCACGAACTCCTCCAGTATGATGCGGTAGAGCTCGTCGCCGAGGTACTCGTCCTCGACGCTGGCGTCGATGCTGGGGTTGTCGTTGACTTCGATCACCACCACCCGCTTGCCGGACTGCTTGACGTCGACGCCGTAGAGGCCGTTGCCGATCAGGCCGGCGGCCTTCACCGCCGCGCGCACGACTTCTCTCGGCGTGTCGGAGACCGCCGTGGCGTGTGAGGCCCCCTCGCGCCCGCCCCGTGCGTAGTCGACGATCTGCCAGTGGCCTTTGGGAAAGTAATACTGGCAGGCGTAGATGGCGCGGCCGCCCAGCATGCCGATGCGCCAGTCGTAGTCGCTGGTGACGAATTCCTGGGCGAGGATGAGATCGGACTGGCGGAACAGGGCGGCCGCCGCGGTCTCGAGACCGTCTTCCTTGTCGACGCGCACGACGCCGCGCGAGAACGAGCCGTCCGGGATCTTCAGCACGAGCGGGAAACCCAGCGTTTCGGCGGCCACGGAAAGGTCCTGCGGCCGTCCCTTGAACAGGACGTAGCCGGCCGGCCGCGGCACGTCGTTGGTTTCCAGAAGGTCCGACAGGAATACCTTGTTGGTGCAGCGCAGGATCGAATCCGGGTCGTCGATCACCACCATCCCCTCCGACTCCGCTTTCTTCGAGAAGCGATAGGTGTGGTTCGACACCGCGGTGGTTTCCCGGATTAGCAAGGCGTCGTACTCGCCGAGACGGCCGTAGTCGCGCTTCGTGATCAAGTCGACGTCGATGCCCATCGAGCGGCCGACGCGCTGGAAGTTCTTCAAGGCCCGCGGATTCGACGGCGCCGGCTGCTCCACTGGATCGTGGAGGATGGCGAGGTCGTAGCGCGAGCGGCGCCGGGCCCGCGGCCGCCGCCAGACGTCGCGCGCGAACTTCTCCAGCGCGGCGGCGAAGGCGTCCTGCTGGGTGTCGTCCAGGGACGGCAGGCTCAGCGTTTTCAGGCCGCTGATGCGCCATTGGTCCTGCTGATAGCGAAGCTCCACCTGGAGCAGGGGCGCGCCGAAGGCGTCGAAAACCTGCCTGCCGAGATCCGCGAGCTTCGGGTCCAGGCTCTCGCCGAAGAAAATCGACAAGGTCTGCCGCTCACCGCGCGAGGCTTCGCTTTGCAGCATGGGCTTCTGGAGCAGCTCGTCGAAGTTCGCGGTCTCGATGCCGTAGACGGCCTTGTAGGCGAGGTCGTTGATGGTGCGTACTGTGGGGATCACCCGGTGGCGCCGCGCTTCCGCCAGGAGCGAGCAATAGTAGCCCACGGACAGGTAGCGGTAGCTGCGGCACAGGTTGATCACGCGGGTCCCGTTGGGCAGCTTCCGGTAATCTCCGAACAGGTAGTCCACGGCGGAGACGACGTCCTCGCTGGGATAGTAGGGTTTCCAGTCCTTGAGGTCGTCGACTACGACGAGGGTAGGTTGCATGTGGGGATCAGCTTCTCCGGGCCTTGTCCTGGTTCTTTCCGTCGCCCGCGCCGTCCCTGGAAACGAACAGTACGGCGCGCTCGCCGGCACGGCCCCAGCGCGCCATGCCTTCGAACTCCGAGCGCGGAATGGGGAGATTGATGCAGTCCGTGGCGGTGCGGCCGGCAGCCTTGTACACCCAGGGATCGTTCACGTACAGGTAGCGTTCATCGAAACCGGTGACGGTGACCCAATGCGGAGTGCGCTTGCGGTGGAAGCGGTAGAGGCTGATCAGCACGATGGGTATGGCACCCGCCTCGAAAGCGCTTACCAGATCGTCTACCCGTACCGATCCGCGGCGCACCGGGATACCCTTCGCACGCACCTCGCGCATGAAGTCCTTATAGACCAGCTCGATGACCGTGCGCTTCTCGGCACTGCGCACGGACTCGAGCAGCAGCGGACCTGCCTGGTTGACGTGGATCCGTACCCCGAAGCCCCGCGCGTGCGCGGCGAGGGCCAGGCCCTCGGGGCCGCAGCCGCCGTGGCCGGAGGTCATATAAATGGTCGTGGACTCCCGCCACAGCCGAAGCTCCAAACGGCGATCCAGCTCGATGCCCTCGTCGAGGGCCTTCATCGCCATCATCAGCGCCGCGGGCCCGCAGGTGAATTCGAGCGTCTGGGCGTAGAAGGGCACGCGCAGCAAGGCCCGGTCCAGGTGCGGCGCCAGGACCTTCTCGTAGCGCAGGGCCTCGGTCGAGTCCTCGTAGTAGTCGCTGTAGGCGCCGAAGGGCCGGTAGCCCAGCGTATGGAACAGTGAGATCGAGGCGGCGTTGTCCTTGCGGATTTCCAGGCGCATGACGACGCAGTCGCGCGCCAGTGCGTCCGCCTCGGCCGCCCGCACCAGGGAGGCGCCGATCCCATGGCCGCGCGCGGCAGGGTCGACCGCGATCGAGTACAGGCGGGCGAGAGACGTGCCGCGCCGGAGCAGCACCAGGACATAGCCGCGCAGGGTCCCGCCCACGTCGTCCACCAGGGTAAAGGCACGAGCGCGCGTGAGCAGGTAGCGCAGGCTCCGGCGGGACAGCCTGTCCTGCTCGAAGGCGGCGTTCTCGATTCGGAGGATCTCATCCAGGTCGGCCGGTGTGGCTTCCCGGATCATCGACACCGTGTGTCCCGGCGTGCCGGCAGGGTCTCGTGAGGACCGGGAACCACGGGTGTGCATGGCGCGAAAGCATAGCGCCCGCCACGGTGCCAATCAACGTCAAGACGAAGAGCGCCTGGAATGTCTCGACCGCGTCCCGCGCCGCATGAACGAGCTCGTGTCGAGCCACGCCGGCGGAGCGCGTATGTCGACGCAAACGCATGGCGGGATATACTGGGTTCCCTTGCAGCAGACGCGGAATTCCCGGGTGAGCGACGACGTGACGGAACGAACGGCCGTAACGGTAGACGGGATCTACCGGCGCGACGCATCCCGCGTCCTTGCCACCCTGATCCGCCTCCTCGGAGATTTCGACCTGGCGGAGGAGGCGCTGCACGACGCCTTCGCCGCCGCGGTGGAGCAATGGCCGCGTGACGGGGTGCCGGACAATCCCCGTGCCTGGCTGGTGTCCACCGGCCGCTTCAAGGCCATCGACGCCATCAGGCGGCGCGCCCGCTTCGACACGTCCCAGACGAACCTCGCCGAGCGGCTGGAGGCTCACGACGCCGACCCCGCCGGGTGGGACGAGGAGAGTGTCGCGGACGACCACCTGCGCCTGATCTTCACCTGCTGCCACCCGGCGCTGGCACCGGATGCCCAGATCGCCCTGACCCTGCGGACGGTTTGCGGCCTTACCACCGAGGAGATCGCGCATGCTTTCCTGACCGCGGTTCCGACCGTGGCCCAGCGCATCGTGCGCGCCAAGGCGAAGATCCGCGACGCGGGTATTCCTTACGAAGTGCCGCCGCGCCCGTCCCTGCCCGAGAGATTGGACAGCGTGCTGCGCGTCATCTATCTGGTCTTCAACGAGGGATACTCGGCCTCCGCCGGCGAGACACTCACGCGCCGGGACCTGTGTCTCGAAGCGATCCGGCTCGGCCGCCTGCTCGCGGGAGTCCTGCCCGAGCCCGAGGTCATGGGGCTGCTGGCACTGATGCTGCTGAACGATTCGCGTCGTCCTGCGCGAAGCTCACCGGCGGGCGACCTCGTATTGCTGGAGGACCAGGACCGCAGCCTGTGGGATCGAGACCAGATCACCGAAGGAACGGGGCTGGTCGAGCGGGCGCTGTCGTCGGGGCAGGTCGGCCCCTATGCCCTGCAGGCGGCCATCGCGGCGGTGCACGCCGAGGCGCCGGATGCCGCGGCCACCGACTGGGCGGAGATCGTGGCCTTGTACGAGGTGCTCATTCGGGCGGAGCCGTCGCCGGTGGTCGAGCTGAACCGGGCCGCGGCGGTGGCGATGCGCGACGGTCCCGAGGCGGGTCTCGCCCTCGTCGACCAGATACTCGAGCGCGGTGAGCTGGCCGAGTACCAGCCGGCCCACGCGGCTCGGGCCGAGCTCTGCCGGCGGCTCGGCAGGAAGGCGGAAGCCCGGGCCTCCTACGAACGTGCGCTGGATTTGACCGGGCAGGGGCCCCAGCGCCGCTTTCTCGAGCGGCGGCTCGAGGCGGTGAGCGGAACTTGAGCGATGGGATCGGCACGGACTCGTCCGCACCTGCCGGCGTCCGGCGGTCCACCGTCGCACGGGCCGCGACGACCGCGGCGCGACATCCGGCGCTACAGTGTCGATTTCGACCGCCTTCGTTCGACCACGTTTCAATTGGCAACGATCAACCACGAGGACCCGTGCAACCATGAAATACCTGTGCCTGGTGTACTTCGACGAGAAAAAGCTTCATTCCGTCCCGGAAAGCCCGGAGGACACGGAGTGCCACGGCTATGACCAGGAGCTCCGGCAGCGGGGATACGTGCTGGCGTCGGATGCCCTGATGCCGGTCGAGACCGCGACGACCGTCCGCGTCAAAGGCGGCAAAGTGTCCGTGACGGACGGCCCGTTCGCCGAGACCAAGGAGCAGCTCGGCGGCTTTTACCTGATCGAAGCCCGGGACCTGAACGACGCCATCCAGGTGGCCCAGAGAATCCCGGCGGCGCGCATCGGCTGCATCGAGGTCAGGCCGGTCAGGCAACTCGACATCGGCGATGCAGGGACACCGGCCAGGGCCCGGGGCGCGTGAGTGCCGCCCGGCGCGCCCGTCCCTGCGAAACGGGCCTCATTCCATGAAATACCTGTGCTTGATCTGTGCCGAAGCCGCGATGGAACAGATGACGGACGCGGAGGCCGAGCACCATTTTCAGGAGTACGCGGAGTTCATCGAGAACATCAAGGCGAGCGGTCACTTCGCCGGCGCCAATCGGCTGAAGCCTCCCGCGACCGCATCGACGGTGCGGGTGCGCGGCGGCAAGGTGCTGGTGACGGACGGGCCGTTCGTCGAGACCAAGGAGCAGCTCGGCGGATACTTCGTGATCGAGGCGCGAGATCTGGACGAAGCGCTCCAGGTGGCGTCACGGATACCCGGCGCGAAAATCGGGTGCGTGGAAGTCAGGCCGATCGCCGATGATGCGCAAACGCTGGTGCTCGGGCTCGACGACACACCGCGGCAATAATGTTCGTGCCCAGTGTCTAATTGTCGCTGCCTGCATCGACCAGGCTGTGGACGCCTGCCTCGATGGCGGGGACCACTCCACAGTGAACGAACCTGAGGTTGATTGAGATGCAAGTGAACACTTATTTGAGCTTTGACGGCGACTGTCGGGAGGCATTCGAGTTCTACGAACAGTGCCTCGGCGGAAAGATCCAGGCGATGATGACCTTCGGTGATGGCCCCGGCTGCAACCACGTGCCGGCCGAGCTGCACGGCAGGATCATGCACGGGAGCATCCGGCTCGGCGAACACTTCCTCATGGGCACCGACGGCACCCCCGATCATCCTTACAGCGGCATCAACGGCGCCCATGTCGTGCTGAGTCTCCCGGAGCCGGAGGAGGCCGAACGCGCCTTCGAGGCCTTGTCGGAGCAGGGCCGCGTCGAGATGCCGATCCAGGAAACGTTCTGGGCGCGGCGATTCGGCATGACCGTGGACCGATTCGGCGTGCCCTGGATGGTCAACTGCGACAAGGAGGCTTAAGCCATGCGCTTCATGATGCTGATGATCCCGAAAGGGTACGAGAAGGCGGCCCCCGGTACCGTGCCGGACGCTGAGGCCGTGGCCGCCATGATGAAGTACAACGAGGAGCTCCAGGAGGCCGGCGTGTTGTTGGCACTGGACGGTCTGCACCCACTCTCCATGGGGGCGCGGGTCTCATTCGCCGGCGGCAAGCCGACCGTCACCGACGGCCCCTTCATCGAGACCAAGGAGGTGCTGGGCGGCTATTGGATGATCGATGTGTCATCCCTTCAGGAAGCCATCGGCTGGGCGAAGCGCTGCCCGGCGTCGCCCAACGAAGTGATCGAGATCCGCCAGGTCCAGGAATTCGAGGACTTTCCCGAGGACGTGCAGGCCGCGGCGGCGGGGCTCAAGGACATGCCGAAACGGTCTCCCGGGGGACGATCGTAGGCGCCGCTCCCGGGACGGGCAGGGCAGTACACTCGCGGTCGGTTTCGTTGCACGGTTATGCCTCGCCCGCCGTAGCCGCGCGGAGCCACGGGCCGCAATCAGAGCCGAAACAGGATCGCCGGTGCCCGTTTTCTGGCCATCATTGGTCCGGCCCGCCTCGGGGATCAACGGAACCAACGCGAGGAACCCCCTCACTCCCTCTCCCTCCGGGAGAGGGCTGGGGTGAGGGGGCGGTGTTTGGCGCTGGGTTTGCGCCCTTCCCGGTTCCTAGCATGCTTGGGTACCAAATGGGCCGTACCGAGGCTGCATTCCATTGCCCTCGCCCGACCCTCTCGGCTCTGGCATCATGCTTCGCTCTACCCCCTCCTTCCCTGGAGTCGTCTCGCCAGCGGGAGAGGGGGCTTTTCGCTGTCCTTAAACAGGGGTAGGCCAAGTGGTTGTCTCTTATGAATGAGCTAACGCTATCGGGGGTGAGCTAGTGTACCCCGCCAGAAATAATGCAAATGACTTCAGGCTGGGATGACGATGGCCCCGATCCGCAAACGGGCGCCGCCTCCGGTCTTTTTCAGTCGCTCCCCGATACTCGCTGGGTGAAGAAGACCGGAGGCGGCGCCCTTTCGATGCTCTATCGAACAATTCAACCCGGATCGGCAAGCCGCCGATAGGTTACAGACTGTTTGACGGGGTACACTAGACTCTGTCGTCGCGAGCCCAATGTCCCCATCCGCCGATCCACCATCGCCCCTCTCCCGCAAGCGCATAGCCGTCATCTGCGGTGCGCGGGTGTTCCTGTTCGCGACCTTCATGACGGTCGCCGCCACGATTCCACTGCTCATGTCGGACTGGGGCCTGACCGCCGCTGCCGCGGGCGCGATCATCACCAGCTTCTCCATCTGCTACGCGTTCTCGCTGTTCGTGTTCGCCTGGGCTGCGGACTACTACGGCGCCAGGCGCATGACCATCGTCTCGGCGGTCGTCGCTGCCGCAACCAGCAGTCTTTTCGGGTTCCTCGCCCACGACTGGTGGACCGCCTTCTTGCTCTACGGTCTCATCGGGCTCGCTCAGGGTGGGGTCTACACGCCCCTCATCATGGTGTTGTCCGACGAAGTCGAGCCGCAAAGACGGGGCAAGACCATGGGCTGGCTGATCGCTTCCACCTCCATCGGCTACGCCACTTCGCTCGCCGCCTCCGGGCTCGGTATTGCCTTCGGCGGCTGGCGATCGGCCTTCATACTCACGGGCGTGATGCCGGTGGTCGGCGCCGTCATCCTGATCGCCGCCATGAGACCGCTACCCAACCGCATCCACCCTCGTCCCGCGGAGACGGGCCTCGCAGACGAGCTGCTGCGCAACCGCGAGACCCGGCTGCTGACCGCGGGATACGTGGCACATTCCTGGGAGCTGCTCGGCATGTGGGCCTGGATACCCGCCTTCCTGGCCGCGGCCTTCGCCATTAAGGGCGCGGCCTCGGCCGGTGCCGTGGTCTCCAGCGCCTACCTCTCCGGCGTCCTCCATCTGTTCGGCGCGACCGCCGCCTTCACCATGGGACGCCTGTCGGACAGAACCGGCCGCCGGCCGCTGCTGATGGTGTTGGCCGGCGCCGCAGCGGTGCTGTCCTTCGCCATAGGCTGGCTGGTGCATGCGCCGCCGGTGCTGCTGATCCCTCTGGCGTTCGCCTATGCCTTCGTCTGTCTTGGTGACTCTCCGGTGCTCACCACGGCGCTCTCCGAGAACGTGCGACCCGGGTATCTGGGTGCGGCACTCGCGTGGCGCTCGCTCGCCGGCTTCGGTGCGGGCGCCATCGCGCCGCTGGCCGTCGGCCTGGTCTTCGACGGCGCCCGTGCCGCGGGTGGCGGTGCGGCTGTCTCGTGGGGCCTCGCCTTCTCGACGCTGGGAATCGGCGGTGCCTTGGCGCTGGTATGTTCGGTGGCGTTGAGGAGAGGCTTTGGACCAGGGAGGGAAGCTGCGGTGTCTCCCACGCATGACGTTGAGTAGGCGTCGAGCACGCGGTCCGTGTCGAAGTCTTCGATGGACAGGATTGTCACTGCGCCCGGGATCGCGTCGGGCGTGCGTGCACCGATCACTCGCATAACGGCCAGGGCAATGTCCGATTGCCTGCCGAATCCGACCTGCTGCACAACGCGAAGCTCAAGGGCGCGGCCTACCCGCCTTGCTTTCAGTGTCTGATTCAGAGGCCGGCTCATCCAGATCCGCGAGCCACTGCGCCGCGGCAGCCACGGACGAGAACACCCTGACCCTGATCCCACGGTTGACCGCTACGTCCTCGGCAAACTTCATTGATTCCGAGTCGGCATTCACATCGACGTACGCAATGACCGGCAGCCGCCCGGCGCCCTTGTCCCGTCCAGTGGATGCGATCTCGAATACATCCATCAATCCCAGCCGAGGTCCTTCGAGGTCTTCTTCGATCAGGACACGAAAACAATCGCGGGCTTGGCATTCCCGGCGAATGGCCATGAGGTAGCTCACGACGTTCTCCTTGGTGTTCACACCGGTGACAATCGCGTGCAAATAGCCGGCCTTGTGGTCATACGTCACTTCGTAAGACATAGACACCTCTTTGCTGTCGAACCGTCGTGACGCCCCGCGCTTGACGGGAGCCGGGCGGAGCGGCAGAGAACGGAGTGAACGCTCCAGGGGCCAACCGGCGGATTATTCCGTAAACGCTATGCCGTTGTCCGTGCACCATCTCTTCAGCGCCTCTCTTCCCTGGGCTTCTTCGTACTCGTACCAACGTTCCAGTACGCCATATCTTTCCAGCATGTTCTTGAAACGTCCGTACGCTCCCTTCCGACGAAAAATATCCTCGACATCGTCGATGGCGTCCGGGATCGACTGACGCACGAAACGGAATACGAGGTCTTTACCCAGGTCCAGGTCGTTCTTGTCCGGGATCGCGACGTAATCGTCGGATTCGTCGATATCTTCCGGAAGGGGGTCCTCTTCGTCTTCAAAGTCGTCGGAGCGGTAAAGGATCTTTCCGGTGGAAATGCACAAGTAGGCCTCGCTTCCCATAAAGGCTCCACCGCTGACGTAAGCCAGCGCGTCGACGAGCTCGTCCAACCTTGCTGTTTTGCCAGGCATTATCGTGTAGCGTTGCCTTTCAGCGGCGCGCGACTTGCACTGACCCGCTGCAAGAACCTGTGCCTCATTCCTCTATAACCCACTGGGGGTTCCATGCAATTTCCCACAAATGCTGATCAGGGTCCTGAAAGCAGCCCGCGTAGCCTCCCCAGAAGGTATCGTGGGCGGGCTTGACGATAACCGCCCCAGCATTCCTTGCTTGTTCCATTACCGCGTCTACTTCGGCCTTCGATGATACATTATGCCCGATTGTGAATTCGGTTGGACTGGACGTGCCGTGTGGAAGACCTGTGTCATGGGCGATGCTTTCGCGGGGCCAGATTGCGAGCTTCAGACCTGCTTGTAACTCGAAGAAGGCGACCGCACCATGCTCGAACTGTGTACCGACGATTCCTTCGGTTTTCAGACCCAGGCCATCGCGATAGAAGCGAAGTGATTTCTCGAGGTCATTGACACCGATAGTGATAAGCGTGATTCTCGGCTTCATGAGGTGGCGACTTGTGAACAGTGGCGATAGCGATGAGCCGCGCTTGACGGCGACCGACCGGAACGATAGAGAACGGAGCGAGCGGTGTTCCAGGTTTCGTCGGCTCCGAACAGGGGTTAGTCATGCCCTTGACCGGCAGGAGGCTCATATGTGTTATGCGACTTCTGGAGTTTCTTGACGCCTTTCAAATTGAGGCGCTTTCGTGCGTGGCATAGATCGTAATGATCTTGCATCGCAAGCCAACTTTCCGGCGAACGACCCAAAACCCTGGATAAGCGCAAGGCCATCTCAGGAGATACGTTACTCTCGCCTTTCAGTAGTCGATTGAACGTCGAACAAGATACCTTCAGGTTCTTCGCGACCTGCCGCACACTGATGTCGTAGGGCGTGAGGTAGATCTCTCGGATAAACTCTCCTGCAATCCCTTGAATCCCTTGTGCTTGAATGACTCGATCATCCCGTGAGTTTAGCGTGATGTGCATCACGCAACAAATGCACCACTGATCGCATAACGAGCAGTTGAGCCGCCGCGGCAGTGTATACGCATTCGTGTAGCAGGGGTCTACGGTCTCTCTAGCAGGCTGTTGAAAAACAGCCTGCTAGTGCGGGACAGGGATGTCTCGCCGCGAACCAAGCACTGTAAGTGCTTGATTCGGCGTAGCCGAGTAGCGGATATGCGCCGTGCTCGGCGCGTTGAAAAAGGCCAGGATGGCGTTTTTCAACATCCTACCAGGGCCGGGGCTCATCGTCCTTGTAACCGGACACCTGCTCCATCGCTGATAGGTGATCATGGAGCATGTCCGTCGTCGCCAACGGGCGCCTGGTGGCGCAGTATCGCTACAGGTCGGAACCCGGGGAACGCGACTGCTTCCGGCACCTGAGTACGAGTGGGCGTCGTGGATCGGCGACAGTGCTTGGGGCGCGTCACGCTTCGATGGCACCCTGTTGCGTTGTCGGCGCCCGATTTCAAGGGTGAATGTTTTCCTGGCATGCGGCTTGCTTGACTACTCGTGCCGGTATCGGGAGACCGATCGGGTATGCCTTGGATATCGGCGTTGAAACCTTAATTGGGAGGTCTATGATGAGACACACTACCAGGAAGGCCGCCGTTGCCGGCGGCTTGCTCACCGCGTTGTTGATGCTGGGCGGCTGCGGGAGCGGCGGCAGCCAGGCCAACCAGATGGGCAGCCAGACCGCGCAGCCGACTGGTCAGGTGCAGCAGTCCACCGAAAGCACGATGGGACAATCCGGGGCCAAGGACCAGCAGAACGGCACCAAAACCGGCGACACGAGCGGCACGACGAGCAACTGAACGCGGTGAACAGGTAGTCGCGGCGCTTGGAGGGCGCTGCGACGCGTCAAGCACGGATTCCCTCGGCCGGTGCACCGGCGCCGGTCAGCGGGGAATGGCGAGCACAACGATCCCCGGCGGTTTGCGCGCGGGGCCGCGCAGCGCTGCCGCCGTTCGCAGCCGTGAGCGCGATACCCCCTGAAGTCCCGGGCTCAGCCGAGGTCCGGCTCGGTGTTCCTGTAGCTCTCGAGCTGCTGTATGCGCTCCCACCAGTCGGAGAATCCGGGCACGTCGAAGACCTTGCCGGCGTCCTGGGTGAGGTTGACGTAGAAGCACACGGGGGCCACGTAGAAGTCCGCCAGGGTGGGCGAGTCACCCGCAATGTAGTCCGAATCGCCGCGGATGTTCATGAGCGTGGAGAGGACCAGCTTCGAGGTCTCGATGGAGCTCTCGAGGAAGGCCTCGTCCGGGTTGCCGATGAAGTCCGGAAACAGGTAGTAGCCTGCCACGCCGACCATCGCGTCGTAGCCGTAGGAATCCATGATCCCCAGGGCCATGTCCATGCGGGCGCGGTCCTTGGGATTGTCCGGAATGAACGACGGACCCTCCAGCACGTCATCGAGATAGCGGGTAATGGCGCTGGTCTCGAGGATTCTCATGCCGTCGTGGTCGACAACCGGGACCTTGCCGAAGGGGTGGCGTTTCAGGTGCTCTTCCTGCCTCGGTTCTCCCGCCAGCACGTTGACGGGCACCTGGTTATAGTCGGCGCCCTTTTCGGCGAGGAGCATGCGGACGGTGCGAACGTAGGTGCTGCCGTCGAATCCATACAATACGATTTCTTCAGCCATGTGGGTTCTCCCGTAGTGTTTGTCTGGGGTGTAAAGGTAAGGGACACCCCCCGGAGGTGGAAATTCCGGATTAACTCGTTGTTGGGGAGGAGTTTACACGCACGGATGTGCAAATGGCATGAAACCCTTGGTCTGCCCGGGACCGACGCCGGTCAGGCCGACAGGCGGATCGGCAGGCGCCTGCGGCCCCATTCGCCGCCGTGCCCCTGAAATCTCCCGGCGCAGGCCGTTCCGCAGGCGAGGCAATGGCCGGTGTCGTCGAGGTTCCAGTCGCTGAGCTCATACCAGTCGCGGCCGATCAGCTTGGCGCCGCACTGGTGGCAGTAGGTGCTGCCGTAGCGCTCGTCGTGGACGTTGCCGGTATAGGCGTAGCGCACGCCGTTGCGGACCGCGATCTCGCGCGCCCGCGCCAGGGTCGCGGCCGGCGTATTGTCCTTGTCGCGCATCTTCCAGTCCGGGTGGAAGGCGGTGAAGTGCATGGGCACGTCCGGACCCAGGTGCTCCACCACCCAGCGGGTCATCTCGTCGACCTCGGCGGGACCGTCGTTCTCGTCCGGGATCAGCAAGGTGGTGAGCTCGAACCAGACGTCCGTCTCGTGCTTCAGGTATTCCAGGGTCTCGAGCACCGGCGCCAGCTCGCCGCCGCAGATCTTCTTATAGAAGCGCTCGGTGAAGGCCTTGAGATCGACGTTGGCGGCGTCCATATACTTGAAGAACTCGACGCGCGAGTCGGGACACATGTAGCCGGCCGTGACGGCGACGGACTTGATGCCGTGCTCCCGGCAGGCCTGGGCGATGTCGATGGCGTATTCGTG
Source organism: Arenicellales bacterium (assembly GCA_049583715.1). Lineage (GTDB taxonomy): Bacteria > Pseudomonadota > Gammaproteobacteria > Arenicellales > JAANXG01 > JAANXG01. Next base: position 37,780 of record JBAUWJ010000189.1, read on the forward strand.
GAAGATCACCGGGTCGTTGTAGGTGAACGCGACGCTCGTGCAGCCCGTGCGTTTCGCCGCCAGGGCGATACCTTCGGGGGAGGCACTGTCGGACAGGGTATCGATCTCCCGGGACTTGCTGATGTCCCAGTTCTGGCAGAACTTGCAGGCGAGATTGCAGCCCGCCGTGCCGAAGGACAGCACCGGGGTGCCCGGGTAGAAATGGTTCAGGGGCTTCTTCTCGATGGGATCGATGCAAAAGCCGCTGGAGCGGCCGTAGGTCTTGAGGACGATCTGGTCGCCTTCGCGAGCCCGCACGAAGCACAGCCCGCGCTGGCCTTCGCGCAGGCGGCACGCCCGCGGGCACACGTCGCACTGAATGCGCCGGTCCTCGAGCCAGTGCCAGTACTCAGTCTTTACGGTATCGGGTTGCTGGGGTAGGGTTTCTCTCATGTGTTCAGTAACGATGCGCGTTTGTCAGCGCTGACCGATGGTCTAAATATGAGGGCGCAAATGAGCAATACCAGACCCGCCGCGGTGGCGGGAATGTTCTACGAGGGCAGTCCGGGCAGGCTCCGCCAGGACGTGGCGGGCTTTCTGAGCCGGGCCGTCCTTGCCGATGCCGAGGGCGCGAGCGCGCCCAAGGCCATCATCGCCCCGCACGCGGGCTACATCTACTCCGGGCCCACTGCCGGTTTCGCCTATGCCACCGTAAAACCCCTGGCCGGGCGGATCAAACAGGTGGTCCTCATGGGACCCGCCCACCGGGTGTACACGGAAGGCCTCGCGGCCAGCCGCGCTGAGGCCTTCGCGACGCCCCTGGGCGACGTGCCGATCGACCAAGGCTGCATCCGGCGCCTGGTGGACGAGTTTCCCTTCGTGCACTATCAGGATGAAGTCCACGTGATGGAGCACAGCCTGGAAGTGCAGCTCCCGTTCCTGCAGGAGGTTCTCGAGGATTTCTCGCTGGTGCCGTTTGCCGTGGGAGCGGCTTCCCCGGGCCAGGTGGAGACGGTTCTCGACCGCTTGTGGGACGGAGACGAGACCTTGATCGTCATCAGCTCTGACCTCAGCCACTACCGCAGCTACGAGGCGGCGCGCGAGATCGACGCCTTCACCTCCGGCCAGATCGCGAAGCTGACGCCGGAAGGGCTCACCGGCGAGCACGCCTGCGGGTACCTGCCCATCAGCGGCCTGCTCAGGGCGGCCTCGAAGCGGGGTTTGCATTGCCGGATACTGGATACGCGCAGCTCCGGGGACACCGCCGGGCCCCGCGACCGGGTCGTGGGCTACGGCGCCTACGCCTTCTACCCCGCATGAGCATGCCCGCCGAACTGCGGGATCGGCTGCGGGATCTGGCGCGCGCCTCCATCGAACATGGCCTCGACGCCGGCCTGCCCATCGAGGTCGAGCTCGAGGAGTGGCCGGAGACGCTGCGCGAGCATCGAGCCACCTTCGTGACCCTGGAAATCGAGGCGCGGCTGCGGGGTTGTATCGGCGCCCTGGATGCCACGCGGCCCCTGGTCCGGGACGTCGCCGCCAATGCCTTCTCGGCGGCTTTCCGCGATCCGAGGTTTCCGCCCCTCACCGCCTTCGAGTTTCCGGACCTGGACATACACGTCTCGGTGCTGTCGCGGGTGGAGCCGATGGCGGTGCGCTCGGAGGCGGAGCTCCTGGAGCGGCTCCGCCCGGGAATCGACGGCCTGATATTGGAGGAACGGGGAAGGCGCGGGACTTTTCTGCCCGCGGTCTGGCGAAGCCTGCCCCGGGCCAGCGAGTTCGTGGAGCAGCTCAAGGCGAAGGCGGGATTCGCTCCGGACTACTGGTCCGAGTCGGTCCGCGCCTACCGGTATACCACCGAGGAGTTCTGAGGCTTTCGCACGCGGTGCCGGTGGTCCCGGGGTTCTGGCCGGCGCCACGCTATTGTCGGGATGAATCCCGACCCACAGGGGGCGGGGATCGAAGCCCGCTGTGGGTCGGCATTCATGCCGACAGCGGCGCTCCGGGTCGGCGCGGATTGGTCGCGGTAATCGCGCCGCAGCCCCCCTTCTCTCAGAGCGTCTTGATGTGCTTGCCCTCGATCCAGTTGATCAGGGGCCGCCATTGCTCCAGGTCCTTCTCCACCTGGGACGCGCCCATTTCGAAGATCCCGATGCCGCGCCGGGCGGCGTGCACGTAGTTCTGGGTGTCGCGCAGGGCCGTCACGAAGGGGATGTCTATGCCGTGCAGGAACTGCTCGAGCTGGTGGTAGATGATGGTGTTCTCGCGGACCCGGTTGGCGACGATGCCGACCAGCTTCTTCCGCTGGCTCAAGTGGCCCTTGGAGATGAACTCGCCGATGAAGTGCGCCGCCGCCCGGATGTCGATCGGGGAGGGGAGAACGGGGATCACCACGGCGTCGGAATGGGTCATCATCTTCACGATCTTCTCCACGACGCTGCGGGCCGGCACGTCGTAGATGACGCGCTGGGTGCCGCTGGGAACATGGAGCTGCGTGGAGTGCCCGGCTATGCCGGTGATGCGCTCGTACCTCTCCGGGCGGGCCTCCAGCCAGTCCAGGCTGGAGCGCTGGGGGTCATAGTCGACCAGGGCCGTGGGGACGCCCCAGACGGCGTAATAGCTGGCCAGATTGGTGGCAATCGTTGTTTTACCGCACCCACCTTTTGGATTGACCACAAGAATGGATCGCATTGTCATTCTCCTTCGGCGGTTGTTAGCGCGGGTAGGATACCCCGAACGTCCACTGCTGGCCATACGACGCTCCCCCGGGCCTTCGGATCGCGAGCGCTCCCGGGAAGGAACCCGGCGCCTCAGCCTCACGGTGCAGAGGGCGCTGGGGGGCTCTTATGAGGACACTGCTTTCTGGAGATAGCCGAGAAGGATTCCGGCGAATACGGCCGCTCCGAGCCAGGTATTGTTCAGGAAGGCGGTGAAGCAGGCGTCGCGCTCCCGGCGCCGGATCAGCCATTGCTGGTGCACGGCGAACGCTGCCGCGGCGACGAGGCCGCCGAAGTAGTACTCGCCGAAATGCCCGTTGAGCCCGATCAGCCACAGGATCGCCAGGGCGGCGGCGTGGCACAGGGCGACGGCCGTACGGTCGAAATCCCCCAGCAGTATCGCGGTGGACTTGACCCCGATCCTGAGGTCATCGTCGCGATCCACCATCGCGTAGATGGTGTCGTAGGCCAGCACCCAGAACCAGTTGGCCGCGACCAGCCCCCACGCCACCGGCGGGAGGGCGTCGGCCTGGGCCGCGTAGGCCATGGGAATGCCCCAGGAGAACGCCACGCCGAGCACGAGCTGCGGCAGGTGGGTGTAGCGCTTGACGAACGGATAGAGGGCCGCCAGCGCGAGGCCGGCGAAGGACAGGTAGAGCGTGAGCCGGTTCAGCGTCAGAACCAGGGCGAAGGCCGCGAGGCCCAGCACCACGAAGAGGGTGAGGGCCTCGCGCTCTGAGACGGTGCCCCGGGGCAGGGGCCGGTCCTGCGTGCGCTTGACGTGCCCGTCGATCTCCCGGTCGGCATAGTCGTTGATCACGCAGCCCGCCGATCGCATCACGAAGACGCCGACGAAGAACACCAGGACCACGTAGGGGTCCGGCGAGCCGCGGCCGGCGATCCACAGCGCCCACAGAGTGGGCCACAGCAGCAGCAGGCTGCCGATCGGCCGCCCCAGGCGGGTCAGGCGGCCGTATTCCTGAAGGCGCTCGGCGAGCTTCGATGGGCCGCCCACCGGCACCCGGCCGGAGATCTCAGACATGTGCATACTCCTCGTACTGGCTCAGCCAGCGGCGGATGAGGGGATCGATGTGGCCGGGAAACTTCCCCAGCATGATCTCCCCCGCCTTCTGCACGCCGGGAATCAGCGCCCGGTCGCGCGCCAGGTCCGCCACCCGCAGCCGCTGCAGGCCGGTCTGGCGGGTGCCCAGGACCTCTCCCGGGCCGCGCAGCTCCAGGTCGCGGCGGGCCAGCTCGAAGCCGTCATTGGTCTCCCGCATCGCCGCCAGCCGCACCCGGGCGTGCTCCCCGAGGGGAGGCTTGTAGATCAGCACGCAGGCGGAGTGCTGGTCACCGCGGCCGACCCGGCCGCGGAGCTGGTGGAGCTGGGAGAGTCCCAGCCGCTCGGCGTTCTCGACGATCATCAGGCTCGCACCCGGCACGTCCACGCCGACCTCGATGACGGTGGTCGCCACCAGGAGCTGGATGTCGCCGTCGCGGAAGCGCCGCATCATGGCGTCCTTGTCCGCGGACTTCATCTTGCCGTGTATGAGGCCCACCTCGACGTCCGGCAGCGCCCGGGAGAGATCGCGCGCCATGCTGGTGGCGGCCTGGACGTCCACGGCCTCCGATTCCTCCACGAAGGGACACACCCAGTAGGCCTGGCGGCCGGCGCGGCAGGCGTCCCGCACCCGGGTCACCACCTCTTCGCGACGGTCGTCGCGCACGGCCACGGTCTCCACCGGCAGGCGCCCGGGGGGCAGCTCGTCGATACTGGACACGTCGAGATCCGCGTAGAAAGTCATCGCCAGGGTTCGCGGGATGGGTGTTGCCGTCATGATGAGCTGGTGCGGCGCCCGGCCGGCCTCGCGCCCCTTGTCGTGCAGCGCCAGGCGCTGACCGACGCCGAAGCGGTGCTGCTCGTCGACCACGACCAGACCCAGGCGAGAGAACGATACGTCCTGCTGGAAGAGAGCGTGGGTCCCGACGGCCACCTGGGCCTCGCCCGCCTCCAACCTGGCCAATGCCTTGCGGCGGCGGGCCGCAGTGATCTTTCCCGAAAGCTGGACCACTTCGATGCCGAGTGGCGACAGCCAGCGCGCGAAGTTGGCGAAGTGCTGCTCCGAGAGCAGCTCGGTGGGGGCCATCAGGGCGGTTTGCCACCCCGACTCGGCGGCTGCCGCGGCCGCCGCGGCTGCCACGACGGTTTTACCTGACCCGACGTCGCCCTGAACCAGCCGCAGCATCGGCACTTCGCGCGCGAGGTCCGCGGCGATCTCCTGCAGTACCCGCCGCTGCGCCCCGGTGAGCTCGAACGGGAGGCCGGAGACGAAACGGCGCACCTGCTCGCCGCCCATGGCCAGCGGCTGCGCCCGGGCCGTCTGGCGCCGCAGCTTGGCCCGGCGAAGACTCAGGTGGTGCACCAGCAGCTCCTCGAACGCGAGCCGCCGCTGCTGGGCGGTCTCCCCGGCCTGCAGGGACTCGAGGTCGACATCCGCAGGGGGGTGGTGCAGGTACCGGATGGCGTCCGGGAGGGATGTCCGGATGGACGCGTCCAGGACTTCGAGCGGGACCCAGTCCCTGAAACGATCGAGATGCGCGGCCAGGACCTGGTCGATCAGGCGGCGCAGCAGACCCTGGCCGATGCCCTCGGTCGCCGGATAAACGGGCGTCAGCCCGGCGCCGGGGTCCAGCGACGGCTTGCTGTCGCTGACCCGGTACTCGGGGTGCACCATCTCCAGCGTCCCCGGCCCGGGGCGCGCCTCGCCGAAGCACATCAGCCAGCGCCCCTTGCGGAGCTGGCGCTGCTGGGCCGCGGAGAAATGAAACAGGCGCACGGTCAACGCGCCGGTACCGTCGCTGATGCGCGTGAGCAGGGACCGGCGGCGGCCGTACGCGACCCCGACGTGCTCGATGACACCGATGACGACCGCCGTCGCGCCGGTACCGAGCGCGCCGATTGCGGTGGAGCGGGTGCGGTCCTCGTAGCGCAGGGGCAGGTGGAACGCGAGGTCCTCGACCGTCGAGAGGCCGAGGCGCTCGAGCCTTTCGGCCACTCGGGGTCCGACGCCGGAGAGCGCCTGGACCGGGACGGGCCGCTCGGAAACCGTGCTCATCGCGGAGTCGCAGCCGGGAAAGGTCTACTCCCCGAGGTACATCACACCTTCGACCTCGATGTCGACGCCCTTGGGCAGGGACGCCACACCGACGGCCGCACGGGAGGGAAAGGGCTCGGCGAAGAAGTCGGTCATGACCTCGTTAACGTCGGCGAACCGTCCGAGGTCCGTCAGGTACACGGTGAGCTTGACCACGTTCTCGAGCGATCCACCCGCGGCCGTGGCGACGGCCTGAAGGTTGGTGAAAACCCGGGTGGCGCGAGCGCGGAAATCGCCCCCGACGACTTCCATGGTGGCCGGCTCCAGCGGGATCTGCCCGGAGAGGTACACGAAATCACCGGCGCGTATCGCCTGGGAATAGGCGCCGATCGCATTGGGCGCCTTGTCGGTGTTGATCGCCTGCTTATGAGACATGTTTGCTCCTTGAAAGAATTGAATTCTCGGGCATCGACTGCGTGCGCGGCCGTCGCGCGCCGGCGTTCGGCGCCACCCCTCAGCCCTTGCTGCGTACGACCTTCATCACCTTGGGCAGATTGTGAATGCCCCTGAGGATACTGGCGAGCTGGAGGCGATCCCTCACCGCGATGTTGAACCGCAGTGTGGAGGTGCGGCCGTCCTTCTCCTCGACATGGACGTTGTTGATGTTCGACTCCTGCTCCGCGATCTGGGTCGCCACGTCCGCCAGCACGCCGCGCTGGTTCCGGACCTCGACGCGCAGGTTGACCGCGAACTCTCCCTTCACCTTATCGGTCCACCGGACGTGCAGCCAGCGGTCCGGCTGTTTGCGCATCTCCACGATGTTGGGGCAGTCGGCGGTGTGTATCACCACGCCGCGGCCGCTGGTGAAAAAGCCCACGATCGGATCATACGGGATGGGGGTGCAGCAGCGCGCATAGCTGATCAGCATCCCCTCCGCGCCGTCTATGGCGAGAGGCTCGGCGCTTCTGGACTCGGGTCTCGACTCGTCCTCTCCGGCGCCGGGCGCCGGCGGGCGGAGCTGCTTGGCGACGATGGCGGCGAGACGCTTGCCGAGGCCGATGTCCGCGAGCAGGTCGTCCCAGCTTTCGAGATTCAGCCCACCGAGCAGCTTGGTCTTCTCCGCGTCCGACAGGCGCCGGCGGTTGAACCGCCGCTCCTTGATAGCCTGGTTCAGCAGTCGCTTGCCGAGTTTGACGGCCTCCTTGCGCCGCTGCTTCTTGAGATAGGCGCGGATGGAGGCCCGCGCCTTGCTGGTGACCGTGTAGTTCAGCCAGGCGGCGGTGGGATGGGCGTTGCGGGCGGTGAGGATCTCGACATGGTCGCCGTTGTTCAACACTGTGGGCAGGGACACCAGCTCGCGGTTGATGCGCGCCCCGGTGCATTGGTTACCGACGTCCGTGTGCACCGCGTAAGCGAAGTCCAGCGCCGTTGCGCCCCGGGGCAGCTTCTTGATGTCGCCCTTGGGCGTGAAAACGTAGACCTCGTCCGGGAACAGGTCCATCTTGAGATGCTCGAGGAATTCCCGGGCGCTGCCGGATTCCTTTTGGGTATCCAGCAGGTCCAGCAGCCACTGGCGGGCGAGCTGCTGCTGCTTGACGCTGCTCTTCTCGTCGGACTTGTAGATCCAGTGAGCGGCGATGCCGGCCTCGGCGATGCGGTGCATGTCCTCGGTCCGGATCTGGATCTCCACCGACTCGCCGAAGGCCCCGAAAACCGTGGTGTGGAGGGACTGATAACCGTTCGCCTTGGGAATGGCGATATAGTCGTTGAAGCGGCCCGGGATGGGCTTGTAGAGGTTGTGGATGATACCGAGAGCCCGGTAGCAGTCGTCCACTGTGCCGACGATGATTCGAAAGCCGTAGATGTCATAGACCTCGGAGAAGGATTTGCGCTTCTCCACCATCTTGCGGTAGATGCTGTAGACGTTCTTCTTGCGGCCCATCACGCGCGCCTCGAGCCCCGAGTGGGCCAGCTCCTCGGCGATGGCCAGGCGCAGCTTCTCGATGGTGGCGCTTCGGTTGCCGTCGCGCTTCTTCAGACCTTTCGCGATGGCGCGGTAGCGCTTGGGGTACAGGTGGTGAAAGCTCAGGTCCTCGAGCTCCCGGTTCCATTCATACAGTCCGAGGCGGTTGGCGATCGGGGCGTAGATATCGAGGGTCTGGCGGGCGATGTCGCGCCGCTTCTCGGGGGCCAGGGCCTCGAGGGTGCGCATGTTGTGCAGGCGGTCCGCCAGCTTGATGAGGATGACCCGGATGTCCTGCGACATCGCCATCAGCATCTTGCGGAAATTCTCCGCCTCGGCGTGCTCCTTGCTGTCGAAATTGAGCTGGCCGATCTTGCTGACGCCGTCGACCAGCAGGGCGATGTCCTCGCCGAACTCCCGCGCCAGTTCCTGCTTGTTCGTGCCGGTGTCCTCGATCACGTCATGCAGGATGGCCGCGATGATGCTGCGGCTGTCGAGCTTGACCTCGGACAGGATCTCGGCGACGGCGATGGGATGGTGTATATAGGGCTCGCCGCTTACGCGGCGCTGTCCCTGGTGAGCCTCGGCGCCGAACAGGTAAGCCCGGTAGATCTCCTCGATGGCCTTCTCGTCGAGGTACGACGAAAGCGTGTCGCACAACGCGCCCGCTGGGCGCCCGGGCGTCCGGCCTGCCAGGCGTCTGGCGCCGTTAAGAGTCTTCCTCCGTAAGGTTTCCGCTTTCATCAACTTGGGGCTCTTCGGTTACCTCGTCGGGCGCGATCATCTCGCCCGGCTCCAGGGCCGCGGCAATCTGCGCATCCAGATCATCGGCCGGCGTACGAGCCGTTTCCTCGGACGTTTCCGGCGTCCTGAGGTTCAAGGGCGACTCCTCATCGAGGATATCCTTGGTGACCAGGCCCTCCGCGATCTCGCGCAGCGCCACCACCGTCGGCTTGTCGTTCTCCATCTCGACCAGCGGGTCCGCGCCCAGCGCAAGCTGACGGGCGCGGCGGGTAGCCACCAGCACGAGCTGGAACCGGTTGTCAACGTGGTCCAGACAGTCTTCTACGGTAATTCTCGCCATTCGTCACTCCATCAGTAAATCGTTGTCTCACAGTATATCCGCTGATGCCCCGGTCGGGCACGACGGGTCGCATTCCAGCTCTTCACGGCTCGATCGACTCCGACCTGCGCCGATGGGAGGCATCCGGTGACCTCTCGCCCGATACGATCGCACACAGCTCGCCGAGGGCGCGGTCGAAATCGTCGTTGACCACGACGAACTCGTACTCGCCGGCATGCCGGATCTCGTCCCGGGCCTGCTCCATGCGTTCCTGGATCACGGTGTCCGCGTCCTGGGCGCGGGCGCGCAGGCGGCGTTCCAGCTCCTCCAGCGACGGCGGGAGGATGAAGATGCTCAGGCAGCCCGGCATCTTGCGACGGACATGGCGGGCACCCTGCCAATCGATGTCCAGGAGCACGGTCTTGCCCTGCTCCACCAGGCTGCGCACGGCCGCCTTGGAGGTCCCGTACCAGTTCCCGAAGACCCGCGCGTATTCGAGAAACTCGCCGCGGTCCACCATGTCCCGGAACTCCTTTTCGGACACGAAATGATAATCCACTCCATCGGTTTCGTTGCGGCGCCGGGGGCGTGTCGTGTGGGAGATCGAGAACGCCGTGTCCGGCAGTGCTTCGTTCAGGCGACGCGCCAGGGTCGTCTTCCCGGCGCCCGACGGCGCGGAGATGATGTACAGGTTTCCCCGTGTCACCGCCGTCCGTCCGCCGGCAACGGCGCCTCGCGATTCATCACCGGCGCGGGGCAGGCTCCATTGTAGTGAAAAGACATTGTGCAGTCACTCGAATTTCATTCGATGTTCTGTATCTGCTCGCGCATCTGCGCGATGAGGAGCTTGAGGTCCATCGACGCCTGCGTCAGGGCCACGTCGAAGGCTTTCGAGCCCAGGGTGTTGGCTTCCCGGTTCAGCTCCTGCATGAGGAAATCCAGGCGCCGGCCCACGGCCTCGCCCTTGTCGAGATCCTGGGCGACCTCGTCGAGGTGGATCTGCAGCCGCTCGATCTCCTCGGTGACGTCGGATTTCTGGACGTACAGCACCAGCTCCTGCTCCAGGCGCTCGGGATCGACCTTGACGCCGGTCTCCTCGATCCTGTCGAGGACACGCTGGCGGAAGGACCGGGTCAGCTCGGGTACGCGGGCCTTCAGGCCCTCCACCACGGTGATGGCTTCGTTCAGATGCTCGCCGACGGCGGCCCTCAAGCGCCCACCTTCCCGCGCCCGGTCGGCGTCGATTCTGTCCAGGGCCCGCCGGACCAGCACCATCGCCGTGTCCGCCATGGCGTCGGTATCCACGCCCCGCACCTGCACCACGCCGGGCCAGCGCAGCACCTCGGAGACCGGCAGGGGAGCCAGGTGGGGGAACTGGTCACGGGTCTCGGCGCCGAGTGTCGCCACCTTCGCAAGCAGCTCCCGGTCGATCACGAAATCGCCTTCGACCACCTCATGGGTCTGCAGCTTGAGGTAGCAGTCGATGCGGCCCCGCTTGATCCTCCGGGACACGGCCTCCCGGATCTGCGGCTCGACCCGGCGCAGCTCCTCGGACAGCCGGGGGTTGATCTCCAGATAGCGGTGATTCACGGAACGCAGCTCGCAGGCGATGGTGCCCCAGGGCGCCGAGCTGGTCTCCCGGGCAAAAGCAGTCATGCTGTTGACCATGTGCTGTGTTATACCTTAAAAATCGCTGAAGAACCGGTCGATGGTGGGCGACCGGCTTGAATTAGTCCGCCGTTGCATTAAGCTAGACCTTAGCCCCGTCAGATTTGAACAGCCCCGGGCGATCGAGATATAGCGTGCTTCCTTTCCGACACGGACGGAAAGGCCCGGAACGCTGCTCCTGCATCGGGTGTCGCGGCTGTCCGATGAATGGCGAAGGGCCGTCTAAAACCGTGTCGAGCACCTTGCCCTCACCGCGTATTTGAGTCAATAGCGATGCCGGACCTCAACCAAGCATTGAAACGCGGATACCTGATCGAGGGATACCGGATCGAGAAGGTCATAGGAGGCGGCGGCTTCAGCTTCGTATACCTGGCCTACCGCATCAAGACCCAGTCCAAGGTGGTCGTCAAGGAGTACTTCCCGCACGAGCTCGTCGTGCGTATTCCAGGCGGCCGGATACGACCGAAGTCCGAGGTCGCCAGAAACCACTTTCAGCTCGGTATGAAGCGCTTCTTCAGCGAAGGCATGGCCCTGGCCAAGCTGAAGCATCCGAACATCATCAATGTGTCCAACTTCTTCCGGGCGAACGACACCGTCTTCATGGTGATGGATTTCGAGGAAGGCAGGGACCTGCGCTATTTCATCAAGAAGTCCCGCGGCAAGCTCAGTGAACGATTCATGTTGGCGGTGTTTCCGCCGGTCATGCAGGGTCTCAAGATGCTGCACGACAACCGGTTCCTGCATCTCGATATCAAGCCGGCGAATATCCTGCTGCGCTCCAGCGGGGATCCGCTGCTGCTGGATTTCGGCGCGGTGCAGCAGGTCGATCCCGGCTCGATCTACTCGGGCGTCCAGACGCTCACCCACGGCTACGCCCCCCCGGAGCAGTATTCGGAGAGCGAGATGGGGCCGTGGTGCGACATCTATTCCCTCGGGATGACCATGCGCATCTGCATCACCGGCAAGAGTCCCCCTTCCTCACCGGAAAGGCTCGAAAAGGAGACGCTTCATCCTCTGGTGCGCTCGCTTTCGAGAAAGTACAGCCGATGTCTTCTGGAGGCCATCGACTGGGCGACGCAGCTCAATCACGAACGGCGACCGCGCAGCGTCGACGAAATGCTGGCCGCGATGACCGACCAGAACAGGCTGACGGCGGCGAACACCGCCGAGGGATGGTTCCGGTGACGAGTTATTACATCACGCACCATACCCTGCCGGGCGCCCGCGCCGTGAATGAGGACCGGGTGGCCTACGTGGAGCGTGACGACGCCGTGCTGATGGTGGTGGCCGACGGACTGGGCGGCTACGCGGCCGGGGAGATGGCGGCCGAGACCGTCACCGATACCCTGGTGGGCTCGTTCGAGAAGGTGCGCACCCCGATCATCCAGGACCCGGCCGCCTTCCTGGTGCTGTCGATCTCTCTGGCCCACTCCCGCATCAATCGCAAGGCGAAGCAGCAGGGCATCACCGTGAGCTATCCGCGGACAACATGCGTCGCCTGTCTGATACAGAACGGCTACGCCTACTGGGCGCATGTGGGCGACAGCCGTCTCTACCATTTCCGTGAAGGCCGCTTTCTGACCCGCACCATCGATCATTCCACCACCGACCCGATGTACCAGGAAGGCATACTGGACGAGAGGGAGTCGATGCAGGAGTCGAGCCATCTCGTGCGCTGCATCGGCGGTCCCAAGCGACCCCTGGTCACCCTGGGGGCGGAAACCAGGCTGGAAAAAGGTGATGTGCTGCTGCTGTGCACGGACGGGGTGTGGCGGGCGTTCACCGACCGGGAAATGGAGAAGGCCCTGAGCGGCCGACGGCTGGAGGACAGCATCGAGCGCATGATGGCCAAGTCGGCGCGCACTTTCCGCAAGGACTGCGACAACATGAGCGCCGTGGCGCTCGGTTGGAACGATGCGGCGTCGAAGTCCGCACCGCTGCTCGCCTTGTCCATCCCGGAGATCGATCAGGACCGCTTGTGGCGGAACGCCAAGCAGCGCTCCGCCGCGCGGCGCGCGTCCCCGACCCGCGCGGGCCGGCGGGACCCCGCGGCGCGAGACACCGCCGACATCGAGGCCACCATCGCCGAGATCGAATCCTTCGTCGACGATCTGGAGCACCTCCTTTAAACGTGCTCGCGGCAGCACTGGCGGGGTTTCCCGCTTTCGATGGAATCATGCGCAAGTTTCTTTCATAATCCGGGCCCCCGCGCCGGCGGGATGGATCGGCGCCGCCGCGCGGCCCGGCGACCACGGCGGTGAGGCACGCGATCAATCAGTGTTCCTGTAAGGATTTTCCGAGGATCTTCCCATGAAACGACCAAGCGGGCGCGCCCCCGACCAACTACGGACAATCGAGATCATCCGCAACTACACCAAGCACGCGGAAGGGTCGGTGCTGGTCAAATTCGGCGACACGCATGTGCTTTGCACCGCCAGCAGCGAGGACCGTGTACCGCCCTTCCTGCGAAACATGAATCGAGGCTGGGTCACCGCCGAATACGGCATGCTTCCGCGGTCTACCGGGAGCCGTATGGCGAGGGAGGCCGCGAGGGGACGGCAGGGCGGCCGCACCATGGAGATCCAGCGCCTGATCGGCCGCTCGCTGCGGGCGGTGATGGATCTGAGGAAGCTGGGCGAGCGTACCCTGACCATCGACTGCGACGTGATCCAGGCCGACGGGGGAACGCGCACCGCGTCCATTACCGGCGGCTATGTCGCCATGGCCGACGCCGTCGCGTGGCTGATGAAACAGGGTATGGTCAAGGACAACCCCCTGACGGGACAGGTGGCGTCGGTTTCCACGGGTGTCTATCAAGACGCGGCGATCCTTGACCTGGACTACGACGAGGACAGCCGGGCGGAGACCGACATGAACTTCGTCATGAACGAGGACGGCGATTTCATCGAGGTTCAGGGGACGGCCGAAGGCAAGGCGTTCACCCGGGAACAGATGCTCCAGATGATCGAGCTCGCCGGCAGGGGCGTCGAGCAGCTGATACGGATCCAGTCCGAGGTGATGGCGGCTTGAGCGACATCGGCCGTGTCATGGTGCTGGCCTCTTCGAACCCCGGCAAGCTGGCCGAGATGCGGGCCATCCTTGCCGGCACGGGTCTCGAAATCCGGCCGCAGAGCGAATACGACATTGCCCCGGCGGAGGAGACGGGGTTGAGCTTCGTCGAGAATGCCATTATCAAGGCCCGCCACGCCTCGCGGATCACCGGGCTGCCCGCATTGGCGGATGATTCTGGATTGTGCGTCGATGCGCTGAACGGTGAGCCTGGGGTGCACTCGGCGCGCTACGCGGACCAAGGCGTGGACCAGGGCGCGGGCCAGGATGTGAACCGGAATGCGAGTGACGCGGCCAACACCACCAAGCTGCTCGCGGCGATGGAGAAGGTGGCGGGACCGCTGCGCAGCGCGCGTTTCCAGTGCGTGATTGCGGTGCTGCGCCACGCCGCCGATCCCGTTCCGATCATCTGCCAGGGGACCTGGGAGGGCTCGATTCAGACCGGGCCCGCGGGCAGCAACGGCTTCGGCTACGACCCGGTGTTCCACGTGCCGGACCATGCCTGCAGCGCCGCGGAGCTGGACAGCGACACCAAGAACCGGATCAGCCACCGGGGTCAGGCGCTTGCCGCTTTGAAGCAGCAACTGTCTCTACTTGGAGTCCGGGGAACATGAAAGCAGTGCCGGAGGTCGTCGGGAACGAGATCCGGCCGACCCACGGGGGTCCCAGCCGGGTGGCACTGTATCGACCACGGGCACTTGTGGGTCGGGATTCATCCCGACGAGCAGTGTATCCACTTGGCGGGATCGATGCCGCCTGAGGTGTCGCTGCAGCCGCGGAGATGTCGGAATGGATTCCGACCCACAGGGACAGGCGACTATCGATCCGCCCGGGCAGGTCGAGTACACCGAACGATTCGACCCGATCGGCACGCTGAAACACATGCTGAAACATAGGACAAGCCATGAAGTTGCAGCTCGCTAAGTTGACCGGATTCTCCGGCCGCCCCGGCCCTTTGCTGCTGGCCATCGCCGACGGCGTCGGCCTCGCGCCGCCGGGTCCCGCGAACGCCGTGTCCCTCGCCGACACGCCCAATCTCGACCGCCTGCTGGCGTCTCCCCTGGTCACGAAGCTCAAGGCCCACGGCATCGGTGTCGGCCTGCCCAGCGACGACGACATGGGCAACAGCGAGGTGGGCCACAACGCGCTCGGAGCGGGACGGGTTTTCGCGCAGGGCGCCAAGCTCGTGAACGAGGCCCTCGACGGCGGCGAGCTGTTCCGGGGAGAGTGGTGGAAACGGATCATCCAGACCGGCCAGGGCGGCGGCACCGTTCATTTTCTCGGGCTGTTGTCGGACGGCAACGTCCACTCTCATATCGACCATCTGTTTGCCCTCGTGCGCGAGTGTGCCCGGGAGAAGGTGAACCGCGTCCGCCTGCACGTGCTGCTCGACGGCCGAGACGTCCCCGCGCGGTCCGCGTTGACCTACATAGAAAAGACCGAGGCGCTGCTCGGGTCGTTGAACGAGGAGTACGGCGTCGATTACCGCATCGCCTCGGGCGGGGGGCGCATGCGCATCACCATGGACCGGTACAACGCCGACTGGGAGATGGTGAAGCGTGGCTACGACTGCCACGTTCACGGCATCGGGCGCGTGTTCCACAGCGCCGAGAGCGCCGTGGAGACTCTCTACGCCGAGGACGCGGATGCCAACGATCAGACCCTCGAGCCCTTCGTGATCACCGAGAGCAGCGAGCCCGTGGGCCGGATCGCCGACGGCGACGCGGTGGTGCTGTTCAATTTTCGCGGCGATCGGGCCATTGAAATCTCCCGCGCCTTCGAGGAGGACGATTTCGACGAGTTCGATCGTGGCCGGCGCCCAAAGGTGCTGTTCGTGGGTATGCTCGAGTACGACGGCGACCTTCAGGTACCGAAACGCTACCTGGTCTCGCCTCCCGTGATAGAGCGCACGGTGAGCGAGTATTTGTGCGCGGAAGGGGTGCATTCCTTCGCCATCAGCGAGACCCAGAAGTACGGTCACGTGACTTACTTCTGGAACGGCAACCGCTCCGGCTATATCGACGAGAGCCTGGAGACTTACGTCGAGATACCTTCCGACAAGGTATCCTTCGACAAGGCGCCGGCAATGAAGGCGGTGGAGATCACCGACAAGACCATCCAGCTCATGAAATCCGGCAGATACCGCTTCGGACGCCTCAATTTCGCGAATGGTGACATGGTCGGCCACACCGGGAATCTCGAAGCCACCGTGTCGGCGATGGAGACGGTGGACAAATGCCTCGGCCGGCTGATCGAGGCGGTCGACGAGCTCGGCGGCATACTGGTGTTCACGGCGGACCACGGCAACGCCGAGGAGATGTTCCAGGAGAAGAACGGGGAGCGGCAGGTCAAGACCTCCCATACCCTGAACCCGGTGCCTTTCGTCATTCACGACCCCGGCTATCGCGAGGAGTACGCGATGGCCACGGTCGACAACCCCGGTCTCAGCAACGTCGCTGCGACCCTCCTGAACCTCCTCGGCTACCGGGCGCCGGACGACTACCGCCCCTCATTGATCGAGCTCAGAAAATGATCCGACCGATCTACGAAGGCCGACTGATTCGCCTCAACCAGGAGACGGCGACACTGCCGGACGGCAGGGAGGTGGAGCTCGATATCGTCCACCACCCGGGCGGAGCGGTGATCGTCGCCCTCAATGACGATCTCGATGTGTGCCTGCTGCGCCAGTTCCGCCATGCGGCCGGCGGCACGATCTGGGAGCTGCCGGCGGGCTGCATTGATCCGAAGGACGATTCCCCGCTGGCCACCGCCCGCCGCGAGCTCGAGGAGGAAGCCGGGCTGGTGGCGGGTGACTGGCGGGAGCTGGGCTCGATCTTCACCTCACCCGGCTTCTGCGACGAAGTGCTGTATCTGTTTCTGGCCCGCGAGCTGAAGTCGACTCGGACCGATCACGAGGAGGACGAGCTCATCGAAGTGCACTGGTTAGGGTTCGACGAGGCGCTGCGGATGGTCACGGACAACGACATCCGGGATGGGAAGACGGTCGCTGCGCTGCTCAAGGCAAAGGAGATCCTGGCGAGGCCGGCATCCCACGCCGGCCCTTGAACGCACGTTCCGTCCGCCACGCCCCACATCCCTGTGGGCCGGCGTCTCCTGCCCCTGTGGGTCGGAATTCATTCCGACGATTGTTTCAGTCAGAATGAATTCTGACCCACACGACCATCCGCGCACGCGGCAGTAGCCCCAGGGTCTCTCCTCCAGTGTCTGATCTGCCGCCCATCCGTCAGCCGCCACTCCGCATCCCTGCGGGTCGGAATTCATTCCGACGATTGTTTCAGTCAGAATGAATTCTGACCCACACGACCATCCGCGCGCGCGGCAGGAGCCCCAGGGTCTCTCCTCCCGCATCTGATCTGCCGGCCATCCGTCAGCCGCCACTCCGCATCCCTGTGGGTCGGAATTTATTCCGACGATTGTTTCAGTCAGAATGAATTCTGACCCACACGACCATCCGCGCACGCGGCAGTAGCCCCAGGGTCTCTCCTCC
>JBAUWJ010000190.1:0-82617 GCA_049583715.1 Arenicellales bacterium
TCAGTCGCCAGTCGATCAGCCGCGCAACTGCCCGCGACATCCACGGTGTACAGGCAGTCCAGCGTGCCCAGGCATTGCGCCAGCGCGATCGGCGCGTCGCGGTTCAGCAACAGGTCGATCTCCAGCGCCGGGTTTTCTGCCTTGAAGGCGTTGACCCAGCGAAGCCCCTCCACGGTCATGCCCACCAGCGGGTGCGTCACCCAATTCACCAGCAGGCGTTGCGTCATCGGCAGCGCTATCCGCTGACTGTTCGAATGCGGAGGAAATTCCTATGCCCGGGTTTGAACAACTGATGCTGTTGCTGCTCTCCGCCGTGCGGAGTTGGTCTCACGAAGGGGGCAAAACGGTCCCGTTTCGGATGCCGGAGGGAGACATTCGAGGAAGACCAGAAGCACCGAACGGAACGGCGCCTGGTCGTGGGGTCACCTCTCTCGGGTAACCCGGGGCCCGCAGCTTCTCCCGACGATATGGCTGCAGCGTCAAGCAGAAGCGGTACATTCAGCCGCTTTGCTCATCGTGCGTTCGGTTGCTTCCACCAATGAACGTTGCGTCGTTGCTTCCACCACTAAGGTCACCCCGCTGGCCGCAGCGCTCAGGCTGATGGATTCTTCATGACGGTGGCGTTGGTAGAAATACACGCCGACGAGTATGGCAATGGCAATGAGGATCGCTATGGCTCTTTTCATGTGACCAACCCGTTTCTGGTTCTTGGGGAACGGAGCCGAACCGTCTCGACAGGAGAATTTTCGCACGAGGGACCGGGTATCACAACAACCGGCCATTCCGTCCAAGACCTTCCCGACTCAGGGACTCGCCGACGGGACTGTGGCGCTTCCATCGATCGAATGACGATGAGAATGTGCGGGCTGGATGGGACTTGGTGGAGAGAGTGAAACCGGGCAGACTTGCATCCTGCTACTCCCTTCGACCGCCGCTCGCGATCCAGCGCGCGATACCCGGCCAGTAGTCATGCAGCGTGCGACGACCCATGAACAGGCCGATGTGGCCGCCCGGAGCCAGAACCTCGGTGATGTCTTCCTTCGGGGTGCCGAGGTACTTCTTCGCATCGAAGACCTGCTCTTTCGGGGTGATGTCGTCCTTGTCGCCGGCCAGGAGGTAGACCGGGCATGTGATGTCGCCGAGTGAGAGGGTTCTTCCGAGCCCGATGAACCGACCCTTGGCGAGGCGGTTCTCCTTGAAAAGCTGCACGATGGCCTGGAGGTACCAGCGGCCCGGGAGGTTTATGGGGTTTTCGTACCAGCTCTCGAAGGTCTTGGACTTGCTGACGTAGTCGGGTTCGTCGACATGGTCGTAGAGGTCGACGAACTTCTGGAAGTACTGCTCCTCGAAGTGCATGTTCTTCCAGCCGCTGAGCATGAACTGGCCCTTCATCAGGCCGCCCCCGAGAGTGACCAGCTCCTCGAAGAAGCTGGTCGGTACCTCGTCCACCAAACGCCTGAGCGGGCCGGCGCCTGCCTGGGTGTCAATGGGGGCGCCGGCCAGGACGAGGGTGCGCACTTTTCCCGGGAAGCGCGCGGCGTACATGGCGGACATCCATCCGCCCTGGCACAGGCCGACCAGGTTCACGGCACCGCCGAGATCGTCGACACAGACATTGATCTCGGCCAGGTAGGTATCGATGTCGAAATTCTTCATGTCTTCGGTGGCGCTCTTCCAGTCGGTGAGCAATACACGCTCGAGCCCGCCCGAGCACAGCGTCTCGACCAGGCTCTGGCCCTTATGGTAATCGGCGATGACCGCCGAGTGCCCGGCGTAGGGGGCATCGACGAGCGTGGGGACGCCCTTCGCACCGGAGGGTGAGTAGTCGCGCAGCCGCAGGGTGTCGAGATCCAGGATGACCTCGTTCGCGGTCGCGAAGGTCGCCGGCTTCGGATGGGTGAGCTCTTCCGCCTCCTCCACGAACTTCAGATTCTTGCGGACGATATCCAGCTCTTCCTCGCCGATTTCCTCGGCTGCCTCGACAGCCGCCGTGAACGGCCAGAAGAGAGGGATGCTGTTCTCCGAAGGGATTCGGGAATTGGGGCGGTGGCCTTTGTTCATCGTGAGCTCGCGTCGTGTTCTATGGCTACATGCTCGAAAATGGTCACACCTTCTGATCCTGATCCGGGTCGGCGCACGAGTTCCGCGCCCGCCCGGATCGGGCCGACCTTCCGATGCGCTGGAGTCCTGCCTCTCGCCGCTTCAGTGAAGCAGCGTGTACATTCGGCGACGATAGCTTCCCACGAGCTCGGGGTCGTTCGCCAGCGCGAACACCGCCAGCATGTCCTTCTGAGCGGCGTTGTCGCTCCAGGTCCGGTGGGACTGCATGAGGCGAAGTTGGATGTCCATCGCCCCCGCGTAGTCGCCTTTCAATACCTTGCGTGCCGCCAGGTCGCGCAGAGCGGCCGGCGGCGGCGAAGATTCAGTGGTGATGGATTCGAGCTGGGCGTCGCTCAAGGCCGGGTCGACCAGCTTATGGAAATCGATCAAGGCCTTGAGGCGCACGATACCCTTGTCCTGTGAGACCTGGGCCGGCGCTGCGTTGAGCACCTCCGTCGCGAGATCCAGCTTGCCGGCCTCGATCGCCGAGGCCGCGAAGCGAACCCGGACTCTCACGTTATCGGGGTCTTTATCGATGGCTTGCCGGAACAGCCCCTGAGCCTCCGCAAACTTCCCCTGCCGGGCGAGCTGCGCGGCCTTGTCCGCCTGGCGGTCGGATTCGCGCATCACGTAGGGCTCGAGGAACCTGCGCACGTGGGACGCCGGCAGCGCGCCCATGAACTCGTCGATGATCCTGCCTTCCTGGAACAGTTTCACGGTGGGCAGGCTCCGGATCTGGTACTGACGGGCGAGGTCGATCTCGCGATCGGTGTCGACGGTCACCAGAAGGACCGCCCCCTTCAGATCGTCCACGATCTGATGAAGGACGGGCGTCAGCGACCGGCACGGGCCGCACCAAGCCGCCCAGAAGTCCACCAGCACGGGAACCTGCCGGGAGCGTTGAATGACCTTCTCGTTGAAATCGGCGGCTGTCGCCGCGCTGACGTAGGGGGATTGGCTCACGTCCGTCTCCACATCTGTTCGTGAGCAAGACATAGGGTCGAACGGGGCGATTTCAAGCCGCCGCGAGCCCCGTCCGGGGCCTGTTTCCGACGTTCGGGACAGCGGAAACCCAGGACTGCGTTGAAAAAATGGACGACCGTTTCCAGGCGTTATCCCGCCGCCTTGATCTTGCCCTTGCCGCCCGTATCCGTCACTTCATGCAGTTTATCGCCCCCGCCGCTGATGAAGGCTTCAGTGAGGCGGTGTGCCTCGCTGTCGGCATACTGACGGGGCGGATGCTTGCAGAAGTAGCTCGCGGGCCCCAAGAGCACGCCGCTCTCGCCGCGATCCAGGGCCAGCCTGGCGCAGCGCACGGCGTCGATGGCGACGCCGGCGGAGTTCGGGGAGTCCTCCACCGACATGCGCAGCTCGAGGTTCATGGGCACGTCGCCGAAGAGCCTGCCCTCCATGCGGATGAAGCAGACCTTGTTGTCGTTTTGCCAGGCGACGTAGTCGCTCGGGCCGACGTGGATGTCGGCGTCCGGCAGGCGCTCCGCCGTCACGGCCTGGACGGCTTCCGTCTTGGACTTCTTCTTGGATTCCAGGCGCTTGCGGTTCAGCATGTTGAGAAAATCGGTGTTGCCGCCGGTATTGAGCTGGTAGGTTCGCTCCAGCTTTACGCCGCGGTTCTTGAACAGGTCCACCAGGGCGCGATGGATGATGGTGGCGCCCATCTGCGACTTGATGTCGTCGCCTATGATGGGGAGCCCCGCCGCCTTGAAGCGCGCGGCCCACTCGGGATCGGAGGCGATGAACACCGGGATGTTGTTGACGAAGGCGCAGCCGGCTTCGAGCGCGCACTCGGCATAGAAATGGGCGGCTTCCTCGGACCCCACGGGAAGGTAGTTGAGCAGCACCTCCACCCGCGCGTCCCGCAGGACCCGCACGACTTCGTCCTTGGAGGGTTCCGGGCGTTTGGCCAGAACGAAGGTGTGGGCCGGATCGTAGTGCTCCATGTGCACCGAGAAGCCGTCCAGGGTGCGGCCCATGCGGACTTCGATACCCGCGGACGGGATCTCGGCGCAGAAAACGGTGGTGCAGTTCGGCGGCTGGAATATCGCCTGGGAAACGTCTTTCCCCACCTTGCGCTCGTCGACATCGAAGGCGCAGGCGACCTCGATGTCGAACGGCCGGTAGCCGCCGATCTTCCAGTGCATGAGGCCGATGGCCTCTTCCGGGCTCTTGTCCCGGTAGTACTGAATCCCCTGAACCAATGAGCTGGCGCAGTTTCCGACGCCCACGATGCCGATCTTGATCTTATTGGTCATGGTGTTGGTACTCCTTCATTTGTTCAGTTGGTTTGCCGTCTCGCAAGAGAACCGAAGGTGCCACCGCGGGCATATCGATGCAGCACGCCAAGTGTTTCATTTTACAGGAAAAGCGGCTGGATAAGCAGCTTTCCACGCACGTGGAACGAAGCCACCTGTCGCTATTCGGCGACCACGATGAAGATGGCGTCGCCCTTGACTTGCCGATGTCGGGCTCAGCGGGCGTCGGGCAGGCGGTCATCCAGCCCTTCGCTTGCCATGTTCACAGCCCGGAAGATGGCCCGTCCCTTGTTCATGGTCTCCTTCCACTCCAGCTCCGGAATCGAATCGGCGACGATGCCGGCTCCGGCCTGGATGTGCAGCGTCCGGTCCTTGATGACGGCGGTGCGTATGGCGATCGCGGTGTCCATGTTGCCGTTCCAGCCGATGTATCCCACGGCACCGGAGTAGATGCCGCGCTTGGTGGGCTCCAGCTCGTCGATGATCTCCATCGCCCTGACCTTGGGTGCGCCCGAGACGGTGCCAGCGGGGAACGTCGCCCGCAGGACGTCGACGGCGTCGTTGTTACCGGCCAGCTCGCCGGTGACATTCGACACGATATGCATCACGTGCGAGTAGCGCTCGATGGTCATCCTGTCGCCCACCGCCACGCTGCCCACGGCGGCGACCCGGCCGACGTCGTTGCGGCCGAGGTCCACCAGCATCACGTGCTCTGCGAGCTCCTTGGGATCGGAGAGCAGCTCCTTCTCGAGTCGCTCGTCCTCTTCCCGGCTGCGCCCGCGCCGGCGGGTACCCGCGATGGGGCGCACCGTCACCGTGCCGTCCTCGAGCCGTACCAGGATCTCGGGGGAAGAGCCCGCGATCTGGAATTCCTCGAGGTCCAGGTAGTACATGTAGGGCGAGGGGTTGACGGTGCGAAGAGCGCGGTAAAGGTCGAAGGTGGAAGCCGGATACGGAATGGACAGACGCTGCGACAGAACGACCTGCATGATGTCGCCTTCGTGGATGTAGCGCCGGCAACGCTCCACGGCCCGCTTGAATTCATCTTCGCCGAAGCTCGAGACGAAGTCGGACTCGTCCACCCGCCGGCCGGGCGCGTCGGGAAGCTCCGGGTGCCGCGTGCGAAGCTGCCGGATCAGCTCGTCCAGCCGCGCGTTGCCCTTCTCCCAGGCGTCGTCCTCCGAAGGGTCGACATGGGTGATCAGGTAGAGGCGGCCGCTCAGGTTGTCGAAGACCATTACCTCCTCCGAGACCATCAGGAAGATGTCCGGTGCCTCGATGGGATCGGGCTTGCGGCACTCGCCCAGCTTCGGCTCTATACTGCGCACCGTGTCATAACCGAAGTAACCCACCAACCCACCGGTGAAGCGCGGCAGGTGGGGGATCTGCGGCGCCCGGAAGCGCGCCTGGAGCTCGCGCACCGCCTCGAGCGGATCATCGAGCGTACGGCGCTCGATGACCTTCCCGTCGATGCTGAGCTCGACGTCGCCGCCGCGCACCGAGAGGTGGGTCCGGCAGGCGAGCCCGATGATCGAGTACCGCCCCCACTGCTCCCCGCCCTGGACGGACTCCAGCAGGTACGTGTACGGGGCGGCGGCCAGCTTGAGATACGTGCTGACGGGTGTGTCGATATCGGCGAGGATCTCGCGCGTCACCGGAACACGGTTGAAACCGCCGGCAGCGAAGCGGCGAATGTCGTCGACGCTAATGGAAGGCTTGTCGTGGAACATGGATCATCTCCGGGAAAGTAAAAACGAGCTCAGGACGCAAGGACACGCTCAGCGGCGCCATCGCCAGCCGGCCCAGAGCAGCCTGATCTCCCCGGATGTGATCATTGTCGAATCTGGTTCAACAAGGAAGGTAACTCGTCAAGGTCGTCTATGATTGCCATGCAGGGCTCCTTCGTCAAGTCCAGGCCACGGTTATATCCGTAGCTGACGGCCACCATGCCCATGCCAGCCGCCTCGGCGGCGCGGCAGTCGGTCACGGAGTCTCCGATATAGACCGCGTCTTCCGGACTCACCCGCAGGTGGCGGCAGGCGTAGTGGATGGGCTCCGGACGGGGCTTCCTGGTCTCGAGTGTGTCGCCGCCGACGATGACCTCGAACGAGTCGGTCAGGCGCAGGGCGTCGAACAGCCTCCTGGCAAGACGCTCGGGCTTGTTGGTGACGCACCCCACGCCCACCCGGCACTCCCGCAGCAGCCCCAGTATCCGCCGGGCATTCGGGTAGGGCTGGCTGCGATCGCAGATTCCCTCCGCGTAGTGCCGGTGGAACAAGTCGAAGCCGCGCTCGAAGTCGCCCTCCGGTACGCTATCCTCTCCTTCGAGTCCGCCGGCCAGGGCGCGGCGCACCAGGCGCCCGCCGCCTTCTCCCACCCACTGCATGATCCGCGCGGGAGGGTGGTGTGGCCGTCCCATGTCCGCCAGCATCCTGTTGATCGCGGCCGAGATATCGGGCCCGGTATCCACGAGAGTGCCGTCCAGATCGAACAATACCGCCCGGGGCCAGGCGCCCACTGCGTTGTCTCGCGAAAGCGGCCCCGTTGCGGCGACGTCCTTCATGAGACAGCCCTGTTGATTTCGCTTCGCATCGAGGTGATCGTGGCGGAGTAGTCATCGCTGCCGAAGACCGCCGAGCCGGCGACGAAGGTGTCCGCCCCCGCGGCAGCGATCTCGCCGATATTGTCGACTTTCACGCCGCCGTCTATCTCGAGCCGTATCGCCCTTCCGCTGCGATCGATCATCTCCCGAGCGCGACGAAGCTTCTCGAGCATGGCCGGGATGAACGCCTGTCCACCGAATCCCGGATTCACGGACATCACCAGCACCATGTCCAGCTTGTCGAGGGTCCAGTCCAGCACACTCAAGGGAGTCGCGGGATTCAAAACCAGGCCGCACCGGCAGCCCTTGTCCTTGATGAGCTGCAGCGTCCGGTCAACGTGATCGCTGGCCTCCGAGTGAAAGGTGACGTAGCTGGCGCCGGCGTCCGCGAACGCGGAGGCGAGCTCGTCCACGGGCCGCACCATGAGGTGCACGTCTATGGGCGCGGCAATGCCGTGCCTGCGCAGCGCCGAGCACACCAGGGGACCGAAGCTGAGGTTCGGCACGTAATGGTTATCCATCACGTCGAAATGAATCATGTCGGCACCGGCCGCCAGCACCTCCTCGACCTCCTGGCCGAGACGCGCGAAATCCGCCGACAGTATCGACGGTGCGATCCAGCAGTCACCCATGGTCAACGCTCGATTGGGGAATGGGCGTCCATGATGCCATAACACGCTTGTCGACGCCCTTGAAACGAACCGGCTTGCGCGCGGGCATCTTGCCATCGGGAGAGAGAATGGCCCCTGCAACGCGCCGTGGACGAGGAGCTCCCTCTCCCGTTGGCGGGAGAGGGACAGGGTGAGGGTGGTTCGAAACACCGCCCCCTCGCCCCAACGCTCTCCCGCAGGGAGAGGGAGCTCGTTCCCGCCTCAGCGAATTGCGAGGAAAAACGTCCTCTCGCCACGCTGAATGGTGAACAGCAGCTCGGACGACGAGCTGACGATCTGCCTGAACTCCTCGAGCGACGTGACGCGCTGCCGGTTGACCGACGTGATCACGTCTTTGGCGCGCAGGTCGTTCTGCCAGGCCGGGCTGCCTTCCTCGACCTCTTTTACGTACACGCCGTTGTGCACGCCCTGCTGCTTGACCTCGTCGGGCAGGGACGAGAAAGTCGCGCCCTTGAGGGCATCGCTCAGATCGGCGCCTTGCATCCCGTGCTCCTCCCTGGCTTCCAGAACCGCGCTGACCTTCATCTCCTTGCCGTCGCGCAGTACCGTGAGCTCGATGCTCGTGCCCACACGCTTCAGTCCGACGTCGTTGCGCAGCTCAGCGGCACCCGTCACGGGCTTGCCGTCCATCGCGATGATAACGTCCCCTTCCTTCAGTCCGGCCTTTTTGGCAGGCGAGTTCGGCATGACCTGCGAGACGACGGCGCCGTTCTCCTGACTGATATTGAATGCTTTGGCCAGCTTGGGTGTGAGGTCCTGGACATAGACGCCCAGACGGCCGCGAGTCACCTTTCCATGCTCGACGAGCTGGGTGGTGAGCTGTTTCACCATGTCGATCGGGATGGAAAAACCGATGCCTACGTTGCCCCCGGAAGGCGCGAGTATGGCTGTATTGATGCCCACGAGCTGGCCCTTGAGGTTGATCAATGCGCCGCCGGAATTGCCCGGGTTGATGGAGGCATCGGTCTGGATGAAGTCCTCGTAGCCTTCTATGCCGAGGCCGGTACGTCCCAGCGCACTGACGATGCCCGAGGTCACCGTCTGGTTGAGCCCGAAGGGATTGCCGATGGCGACGACGAAGTCGCCGACCTGCAGCTTGTCGGAATCCCCGATGGGCAGCGCCGTCAGATTGTCGGCCTTGATACGCACCACCGCGACGTCGGACTCCGGATCGGAGCCGACGAGCTTGCCTTCGAACGTGCGGCCGTCCTGCAGCTTGACGGTGATCTCATCGGCGTTCTCTATGACGTGGGCGTTGGTCACCACCAGCCCCTTTTCGGCGTTGATGATGACGCCGGAACCCAGGGCCTGGCGCTTTTCCTCCTGTTGCTGCTGCTGCTGATTGGGAGGCAGATTGAAGAATCGTCTGAAGAACGGGTCCTGGAACAGGGGATTCTGCTGCATCTTGACGGTGCTGGTGGTCGAGATATTGACCACCGCCGGCAGCACCTTCTTCAGCATCGGAGCCAGGCTGGGGACCCCGCTCTCCATTGCCGTCACCGGCAGGGACGCCGACGCCGCCGACGCGGTGCCCATGACGACGATTACGAACAGCCACTTGCACAGGTATTTCACGTGAACACCTCTTCTTGATCTCGAGAATTTCTGGGGGCTCTGCACGACTTGCTCCATGGTCCTGATAAGTCTGAACGCAAGTCACTTCTCGTCCCTGAACTACTGAGAAAGTCGGGCTAGAGCACGAGAAAAGAAGCAAGAATCGATTCTTGCTCCATTTTTTTTGCACTGACGTCGACGGTGATCGAATACTCCCGGATACCTGCGCACCTCGCAATCCGTATTACCACCGGCCTCTCGCGGCCCCGGGAAATACTCTCAGCAACGGGGTTCGCCAACGTCCGTTGACCACCGGTTGAAGAAGATTGGGACGCCGCCGCGCCGCTTCAAGGCGCCCGTCGCAGCTCGTACCAGCTGTCACGGACCCGAACCCAGCCGAAGCCGGGTTCGTCTCGCGGATCAGGCGGCCGCCCATTCGTCGCGAACGCCATGTGCAACGACGGCTCGCCGTCTTTGGAAAACATGGCGGAAGAAAACACGACATAACCTTCCTTTTCGTGCACTTCGACCACCATTTTCTTCATTGGTTCGGGCAGCGGCGGATGGGTATCCCGATCGGCGCCCAGCACCCGCCCGGCATAGTCCCGGGCGGGCTTGTCGAACAGGTACAACCACTTCTGAGCGTCGGACTTGCGCTGCCAGCACTGCTGCAGCACCACGCCGGCGAGCAGCACCAGGGTCACGAAGATGGCGAACCTGTTGAGCGTGATCTTCAACATCAGCGTGCGAAGCTGCCGGCGGACGACTCAACCGCCGGCGCTCGAGCCTCGCCGGGCCTCGTTGGAGACGCCGTGGGGCACGTGCCCCGTCGGCACATGACGGCGGGCGGATTCGCAATGACCCTCCTGGTCATCGAAGAAGATATCCGCGCCGAAGGTGCGCAGGAACGCGCCCTTGTCCAGCCCGCCGAGAAACACCGCCTCGTCGATGCGGATCTTCCAGGCGCGCAGGGTGCGAATCACGCGCTCATGGGCCGGGGCCGCCCGGGCGGTGAACAGCGCAGTGCGTATTGGCGACTGCTCGGGCGGGAACTCCGACTGGATGCCGTGCAAGGCCGCCAGCACTTCCTTGAACGGTCCCCCGGGCAAGGGCTCGTTGGCGGCGGCGCGCTCGGACTTCGAGAACGCCTCCAGCCCCTCGCGCTTGTATACGCGTTCCGCCGCGTCCGAGAACAGCACGGCGTCCCCGTCAAAGGCGATGCGCAGCTGCTCATGCTCGTCCGCTCCCACGTTCATGCCGACCTTGGAGGGCAGAATAGTGGCTGCGGCGTAGCCCTGGTCCAGGGCCCTGCGCACGTCGACGGGGTCGGTCGACAGAAACAGGTGGGCGTTGAACGGTTCGACGTACCGGTAGGGCGACTGCCCGCCGCTGAAGGCAGCGCGGGTGATGTTGAGGCCGTAGTGCTGTATCGAGTTGAACACGCGCAGGCCGGTGTCGGCGCTGTTGCGCGACAGCAGCACGACCTCCGTGCGCTCCCGCTTCGGTTCGAGGTTGCTCAGCCGCAGCAGCTTCTCGACGAGGGAGAACGCCACGCCGGGCCTCAGCACCTCGTTCTCCCGCTCTATCTGGTAACGGCAATACGCGTCCACGCCCTCGCTTTCGAAGACATGATGGCTCTCCTCGAGGTCGAACAAGGCCCGCGAGGAGATCCCGACCACGAGCTTGCCCCTGTTCTTCATGAGCTTCAATCTACCGCATTCCGCATGCCAACACTACAGCAATACCCTCACTCGCCGTAGGCCCATTCCCGCCATGCCACGAGCAGCGGGAAGTACAGTCCCAGCCTCACCGGCCCGGCGCCCATCGCGCGAAACGCGTCGGCATAGGATTCCATCTGCTTCCGGTAGCGCTGCATCTCTTCGTCGAGAAATGCCTGCAGGGAGCCGCCCTCGTGGGAGCTGGTCTTGTAGTCCACGATCCAACGCACTCCGTCACCGTCGACGAAGGTTCTGTCGATTCGAAGACGGCGCACCCTGCCTCCCGTGACGACGCTGAGCTCGTACTCGTTCTCCACCTGGTCGTGATCCGCAGCCAGAAGCCACGCGGCGCGATCGTCGCTGATGAGGTTGCGGACCGAATCCGACGCCCGCCGCACGGCATCGTCGAGCTCGCGCTCCGGTATGCCGGCGTGGGCAAGACGAGCGCGCCAGACCGGCATCAGCGCGGCCACCCGTGCTTCGTCCCAACCGGCCATGCTTTCGACGGCGATATGCCGGATCATGTCGTGCACGAGAATGCCCACCTGGCGCGCGGTCTCGCCCGCCCAGGAGAACTCCAACCGCTGCTCGTCGATCGGGACGGCGGCGACTGTGCGAACCGCCTCGGGATATGCCGGAGGGCTCCATCGCGCGGTTACCCGCCTGAGCGCCTGGCCGCCGTCGGACCGCACCCGATCCTCGTGCGAGGCTGCGGCCGTGTGCCTGGCCTCCTGGAAATACCCCTCGACACCGGGCCAGATCCGCCGCAGGAGCGTGCCCCGTCCCGGCGGCGACGGGGCGCCGTCCCGGGTGGACAGGTTGGCCAGCAAATGCAGCCGCCGCCGGGCCCGGGTGCACGCCACATACAGTACCCGATCGTCCTCATTACTGGTCTTGCGGGCCTGCAGGGCGCGCAGAAACCGGTAGTGCCCGTCGTCCGGCGCCCCGGGGGCGGACAACGAAGCCAGCAGCAGGCCCTGGCCCGCCGCGGGCTCCTCCCACAGCAGAAGACGCTTGTCGTCGGTCGAAGGGGAGCGATCCAGGCCGGGCAGGAACACTTCGTCGAACTCCAGGCCCTTGGCCTTGTGGATGGTCATGATCTGCACCGCACCGGCGCGCGCCTCGCTGTGGGCGAAGTGGCTCTCGAGTGCGCCGGTGAAAGCCGCGTCGTCGACGAGGTGCATACCCGACTGATGTCGCTCGACCAGGGCGAAGTAGGCCTCGGCGTGCTCGAGGCCGGCAGGGTCGGAGAACGCGGGCCCCGAAAGGCTCGTCCAGGCCCGCCGCACCCACTGACGCACCGCGAGCCTGCCGCGCTGCTCGACGGCGCCGCGCAGCGCGTTGACAACCCGGTCTATCCGGCGTGCGCCGTCCGCGGAGACGCGAGAGCGCACGGCCGGGTCCTCGAGGGCATCCCACACCAATGTCCGGCCGCTGCCGGCGACGGCGAGAAGGTCCCGAAGCACCAGACCGCACCAGGGCCCGCGCAGCAGCGAGAGCCACGCCAACCGGTCGCCGGGGTGAAGCAACGCCCGGGTGAGGTTGTAAAGATCACGCACCACGGGTTCATTGACGAGCGCGGTGATGTCCATGCCGGAGTACGGAATATTGCGCGCCTCGAGAGCCGGCAGAAGGTCTTTCAGATGGGAGCGGGCCCGAACCAGGACGGCGACATCCCGGGAGCGTTCGAGGGCCTCACCGACCAGGACCGCCAGGCGTTCCGCCTGCGCCGGTTCACTCGAATCGAGGAAAGGATGGACATATACCCGTGCATCGTCGTCGTCATCCGCGACCCGCGGCAGCGATTCCTCGTAGGCGACGGCGCCCGACTGGGGATCCGGCACCGCCGGAAAGCACAGGCTGAACGCCCCGTTGATCCATTCGACGATCCGCGGTGAGGAGCGGAAGTTGCTGCGCAGGCGCAGCGCCTCGAGCGGCACGCTGCCGAGACCCTGCTCCCAGACATCGAGGAAGACACCGACCTCCGCTTCGCGAAACCGGTAGATCGATTGCGTGGGGTCCCCGACCAGGAACAGGGTCTTGCCGTCGCCGGGGGCCCAACCCTGAGTCAACAGCTCCAGGAGCCGATACTGGGCGATGGAGGTATCCTGGAACTCGTCCACCAGGAGATGCTGGATCTGGTAGTCGAGCTTCAGGGCGAGGTCGCTCGGGTCCTCCAATGCCCCCAGGGCGGCGATGGCGCGTTGGGTGACCTCGACGAAATCGACCTCGCCGGTCTCCTGAAAGATCAACTGGAGCTGCGCCACGGCCAACTTGAGCACCTTCACCATGGCGCCCAGAACACCGGCCTGTGCGGGATCGAAGCGGGGATCGGGCAGGGATCTCGAGCTGTCCAGAGCAATAGCCAGGCCGACCTCGCCGGCCAGATCGGCGAGCAGGAGCTCCATCGCCAGCTTGGCCTCGGTCCTCGGGGCGAAGCCGTCATTGCGGTTCACTCTCTCTCGAAAGACGGGCTCGGTCTTCTTGACCAGGAGGTTCGCAATGAAGCGCCAGCGCGGCAGCTCGTCGGCGCGCGGCGCGGGGAAGCCCTCACCCGTGAGCCACGCCTGCGCGCCGGTCGACGACGAGGCGAGCTCGGCCGCGGCGGCGCCGGCGCATTCGACCATGGAGGCTTTCAGATGCTCCGGGAAGCGGCGGCCGGCGTCTGCGAGAGCGGACTCGATGATTCCCCGCCAGGCGTTCTGGAGATCATCGGCCGCCACGTCGGTCTCGCCGACGTGGCGCAGCCATTGATCCCGTGATGCCAGCATCGCGGCGATGAGTCCGACGGCGCGGGACACGTCGTTGTCCGTATGCGCCAGGAATCGCGTCAGCGCGTCTCGCCACGACCTGTTCGGGCCGCCGAGCAGGCGGATGGTTCCGGTCGCGGCCCGCCGGTACACGGCCCCCGCGTCCTCGAGGATGCCCGAAGGCGCCGAGAAGCCGGAAAGATAGGGTAGCTGCCGCGTCAGGGACAGACACAAGGCATCGATGGTCTGGATCTGAAGGCGCGAGGGATGGTCGACGATTCCCCAACCCCGCTCACCGTCGTTGGTCACCGCTGCGGCGGCCAGCTCCAGGCGTTTCGCGTCCATCCCTGCGGCGTCGTCTCTCCCGGCCGCCGCCCGGCGCAGGGCGTCGACGATGCGCTCGCGCATCTCGGCCGCGGCCTTGCGGGTGAAAGTGATCGCGATGATCTCCTCGGGCTCGCGCACCTGGGCGAGGAGGTTGAGGTAACGCTGAATCAGCAGCTCAGTCTTCCCGGATCCGGCCGGTGCGCGGACGATGAAGGAGCCCTCAGCGGAGAGAGCCCGCTGGCGCACGGTCTGGTCGCCGCTCCCGGTCATGGGCCTCACTCCTCCACGAGCTGGGCGCGCTCGAAGATCCGGCACAGGGACGCGGCATCGCAGTTGCGGCAGATCTGCGGGCTCCTCGGGTCGACGCGCGCCACACCCTCGCGGTGCTCGGTCACCAGATCGCCGAGGGCCTGCGCCCACCACGCCTGGAGACGCGCCATGCTTTCGAACCCCAGCGCGTCGACCGGAACCAACGACGAGAGACCGCCCTCGGCGACCCCGCGCAGCTCACATCCTCCGGGTTTCAGGACGGCGAGCGCCAGCGCGGCAACGTTTCGATCCCCTGCCAACGCATACATCGGGAGCTGCGGCTCTTCCATTCTCGGGTCCATCCAGTCCTTGACGTTCGCGGCCTGGCCGGTCTTGTAGTCGATGATCAGCCTGGCACCGTTCGCGAGCTCGTCTATCCGGTCCACACGGATTCGAAACTCGACACCGCCCAGCACGACGCGCGTCTCGACTTCCGTACCCGAAACCCGGAACCTCTCACGCCGCCGCTCCAGGACCAGCCACTCCAGCAGCAGCGCGGTCAGCCGGTCCCGCTCTATGTCGAGAAGACGGGATTGGAAAGGCGAGTCGGCGAACTGCCGATCCAGGGCGCCGGCGGCGCACTCGGCCACCAGGGCGCGAAGCTCGCCGTCGTCCTCTCCACCGCCCAGGGTGTTCAAGGTGTCCTGGTCGGTGAGCCTGTTCCACAGTCTTCTGGCGGCCTCGTGAACCAGCCTGCCCCGCTCCATGGCGCTCAACCCGGGCTGGATTTCCCGCAGCCCCCGGGCGTGCAGCCGGTGGTGTGCCAGCGCACGGAACGGACAGCGCGCCTGGTCGGCCACGAGCGAGACGCCGCCGCCGAGGTGATCACCCTCGATCCCGGGAGCCTGCCGGTCATCGACGAGCTCGACCGCTGCGCCCCCTCGGGCGAGCTGGTCCACGCGCCCCCCATAGTCGTCCGTGCCGTCTCGCTCCCCGGCGCGCAATCGTCCGAACATCGGGCTCAGTGCCGCGGGCGCGCCGTCTTCCCCCGCCTGCGCGAAGCTGATCCGGATCCGGCGGGCACCGGCAAGGAAGTCTTCGCTGGAAACGCGGGTCCGTTCCAGCACCGCTTGCGCGGACGCGTCCGGCACGCCGTACTCCTTCTGCAGAGAAACGGGTATGAACGCGTCCGGCCGGGCCGGCGGAGGCCACACGGCGTCACTCATATCCGCCAGCCACAGCTCGTCGAACCACAGGCCGGCGGCCTCGACGGCACCCATGATCTGCAGCGGCGCCTGGTCGTCGTGGAACTGCAGCGTCCGCGACGCACTCATCGACGAAAGCTGCCTGACGACATCGTCGAGGCTCCAGCGACTTCGGATGGGGCCAAGACCGGCAAAGCGTCCGAGCTGCTCTCTCCAGGCACTCAGCGTCTGGAATTCCCGGCTGTCCAGCGTCCGGTCGCCGGGCCAGCCGAAGGCATCGAGCCAGTCGCTCACGAACGCCGCCCAGGTCGCGGGATCGGCATCCCGAGGCGCACGAACATCGCGGGCGGCCTTCAGGAGATCTTTGAGCCGCTGCAAGCCCTCCTGCCGCCCGGCCAGCGAGGCCAGATGGGACGGCGAGAAGGACTCCTGTTGCCTGTCCCTGAGCGTGAGCTCGAAGTGAGTGCGCGCCGCGAGCTCCGTGTCGCCGCCGCCGAGACAGTCCGAGCGCAGCGTGCGTGAGACGACTTCGAAGGGAATGCGGGCGGCCGTCCAGCGCAGCACGTCCAGGGCCGCGCCGACGATGGGATATTCCGACAGGGGGCGGCCCAGCGACAGGTGAAACGCACGGGGCGCGTCGGTGCGCCAGGAGAGCTCGGGATGCAGCACGTCCTCGAAGATGTCCTCGATCAGGTCGCGGCGACCCTGCAGGTCGGGACAAACGACGCCGAGCTGTGCGTCCGGGTCGGCCGTCAGCTTCGCCCGGGACCAGCGGGCGACCCGGCGCCACTGGTCTTCGGCATCGGTGCACTGCATCGTGGACACGTCGGCGTTCTCCACACCGGCATTGCGATATCTGCTCTGTCGCCGTCCCCGGTCGTGAAGCACGCCGATAATCCGCTGCTGTGCCATGGACAAGGTATCGAACCCCATCCACCACACGGGCTGCCGGCTGCGCCCCAGCCAGGCATCCCCGTTGTCGATCAGGCGTGCCTGGAGCTCGGCGCGGGTCAGCCAGCGCTCGTCGTTCAGTCTCTCGCGCAGGGTGTCGGCCCAGGCGAGAAAGGCTTCGGTGTCGGCGCTCTTGTATTGCCGCAGCCGCCGCCAATCGAGGTCCCAATCGTGAATCAGCCGCCACGCCTGCCTCGCGGTGCGCGCCGCACCCGGGATCTGCAGCAGGGCGGGACTGTCGCTCCCCGCACCCCGCAGCCGAATGATCTGCTCCCAGACCTGCGACTCCTGGTCGTCGGTCAGCAGGCGGGGCGCGCCGGGTCGATGCTCGAAGGCGAGCTGCCACGCCTCCTCCAGCCAATCGTCGTACGCGAGCACGCGCGGCGTTGTCCAGGCCCTGGCACTTCCGCTCACTTTCCAGTCCGCGTAGCGCTGGGTCACCTGACGGGCCAGGTGGCGGTTCGAAGTGATTACGGCGGCCCCTTGCTCCAGCTCCTGGAACAGCCTGGTGACGGCGGTGGTGATCAAGCGACGATGATGGGCGGGAGGCCGGTATTCACAGTGTTCATGACCGCGCATTGTCGCAAATCGGTCCAGCCGAAGCAGGTCCGCGGCACTTTTCGGCCGGCGACGGGGGCGGGGAAGCCGGGGCCGTTCGTGTCCCGCGAACGACCGCCGGGAGGATCAATTGGGGGTGGAGCCGCGCGGTGGTGCCCCGCCTTCGTTCGATGCGCTACCGTGGTGCTGGCTCTCGGCCATGGCGATCCTGAGCTTCTTCTTCAGATCTTCGGGCTCGTAGCTCTTCTTCTCCGTCAAGGTGAGGCTCGGCAGGCCGATATCACGCAACACGGTATCGGTAACGTCCTGAGGCGAGAGACCGCGCCGTGCATATTCCGTCTTTGGAAACAGACGGATGGCCACCAGTGGCTCCAGGTCGTGGCTCCGGCAGATCAGGAAGTCGATCGTCTGCCTGTGGACCTTGATCCAGTGGAGCTGGTGGACGCGGTTGCTGCTCTCCACCTGCGGCTCCACGAGCGCCGACAGCTTCACTTTCGCGAACACATGGTACGCCCTGCCGAGGACCTGCCTCAGACAGTCGAAGAGCTGCCTGTCGGACTCCCGCAGGAAGCGGTCACGGCGCTTGTAAAGGGGCAGGTCGGTGGAATCCTGATGCGCCGGTTTGCTGAACCAGGACCTCATGGTGAAGTGGACATCTCTCGTTTTGACTTGTTTCAAGGCGCGGAAATAGAACAAGACGGGGCGCGGCCATCTCTTGCGGCTCGGCATTTGTGGCACAACATGGCGGAAATGACAAGGCCCCTCCCTGAGAGTCTGCAAAACCGATGACCCAGCTCAATTCAGGCGTGGTTCCCACGTTTCTCCGTTCCCCGACATCGTGCTCTCACCGGCTCCGAACATGCCGCGATTGGTGGGAAGGGGACGCTCCGAGTCGACCTGGGGAAGCCCTGATTAATCGCTTACGCCGTCATTGTGAGCGCAGCGAAGCAATCCAGGATGCCTGCCATTCCACGCTTTCCGGATTGCTTCGTCGCGTCGCTCCTCGCAATGACAGCATTAATCAGAGCTTCCCTAGATGAGGTTCCGCAGCATCAGCTCCGGGGGATGCGGGTTAAGGTAGACCTGGCGCTGCATGTAGTCGTCGGGATGGCGGCGGAAATGGTGATTCAGCAGCGTCAAGGGCACAACCAGGGGCACCTCTCCCAGCCGGTATCGCTCGATGAGCTCGTTGAGCTCGCGTTTGTCCTCGGCGTCGATCCGTGACTTGAGATAACCCTGGACGTGCTTGAGCACGTTGGTGTGATTCCTTCTCGTGGCAGGGGTCCGCAGTGCACGCATGAGGGCGGCGATATAGTGCTCCGCGAAATGGTCCGGGTCCTCGTCGCCGCAGGAGGCGACCGACCGGCCGAGCTGGCGATAGGCTTGCTGGCTGTGCGCCATGACCAACAGCTTGTGACGGGTATGGAAGTCGACGATGCCCGCGGCGCTCGCACCGCGCTCCATCATGCCCTGCCAGCGCCTGTAGGTGAACACCCGGTCGATGAAGCTTTCGCGGAGCATGGGATCGTTCAGGCGGCCCTCTTCTTCGACCGGCAGCTCCGGCCAGCACTCCATCAACGTCCGGGCGAACTGCCCGACACCGTCCCGGGTGGGCATACCGCCGGCATGGTGCACCTTCACCCGCTCCATGCCGCAGCTCGGAGACTTGCTCTTCAATATGTATCCACTCAGGTCACGGTGAGCGTCCACGATTCGCCGGCCGCAATCATGCAAAGGCCCGGTGACGTCCATCTGCGGCCGCTTGACTCCAACGACGCGCACGGTGCCGTGTCGCCGCTCCAGGTGAATCGGATCTCTCGGGACACCGAGCCCGATCTCCATCTCCGGGCACACCGGCACGAACTGGAAATAACGGCTCAGTACGCCGTTGACGAAGGCGTCCTTCTTGTGGCTCCCGTCGAACCGCACTTCCCGGCCCAGCAGGCAGCTGCTCACGCCGATCTTGATCGTCGGCGTGGCCCCGGGTGTGCTCACTGCTGCGCGCCCAGAGCGATCGCCCGCGCCCGCCGTTGTTTCAGCTCATCGGGCTTCGCGGGACCCTCGAACTCGGGCCAGCCACGGGTGTGCTCCTCGATCAGGCCGAGCAGCATCTGAACGTGGGCAGGCTCGTCGTTCAAACACGGAATGTACTGAAACGACTCGCCGCCGGACTTCTCGAAGAGCTCGCGGTTCTGCATCGCGATCTCTTCGAGTGTTTCCAGGCAATCCACTGAGAATCCGGGGCAAACCACGTCGACGCTGCGGATACCGCGCGCCGGCAGCCCCTTGAGCGTCTCGTCGCAGTAAGGTTCGAGCCACGGCTCGCGGCCGAAGCGGGACTGGAAGACGACCATCCACTGGTCGTCCCGAAGGTCCAGCTTCCCGGCGAGCAAACGCGCCGTGGCCCGGCATTGGCAGTGGTAGGGGTCTCCCTGGAGCAGTGAACGCCTGGGCACCCCGTGAAAGGATATCAGCAGCAGCTCGCCGCGGTGCTGCTCCGCCCAGACCCGGTGCACTCGATCCGCCAGCGCCTCGATATAGGCCGGGTGGTCGTGGTAGCCGGTCACGAAGCGCAGCTCGGGCACCCGGCGCCATCCCCTCAGCTCCCTGCTCACCGCGTCGAAGGTGGACCCGGTGGCCGCGCCGGAGTACTGCGGATACATCGGCAGCACGAGCAGGCGATCGAGCTGCGCGTCGAGCATCTGCCGCAGCACGAATGATGTGGAAGGCTCGCCGTAGCGCATGGCGATCTTGACCAGGGGCTGCTGCGGGAACCGCTCGCCGATCTTGCCGACCAGATCATCGGCGAGCCGCCGGGTGTTCATCAGCAAAGGAGAGCCTTCCCCGGTCCAGATCCTGCGGTAGGCGCGCGCACTGCGCGCCGGGCGCAGGTTCAGGATCACGAGGTTCAGGACCAGCCACCACAACGGCCGGGGCAGCTCGACCACGCGGGGATCGGAGAGGAACTCCTTCAAGTACCGGCGCAGCTCGCGGGCAGTCGGCGCCTGAGGCGTACCGAGATTGGTGAGCAGGACACCGGCGCGCAGCGGCTGGTCGTGGCGAAACCCGGGTTGACCGAGATAGTCACTCATTCATGCATGCTCCGAGGGAAAGCCGGATGGTGCATCTATACTCTACGTATTCCCCTTGCGCATGCAAATCGAAAGAACTCACTTTGTCCATTCCCATCATCGTCTGGTTTCGCAGGGATCTGCGCCTGCATGACAATCCCGCCCTGCGTTCCGCGCACGATGAGGGAGGCCCGGTCATCCCCGTCTACGTCTACGCTCCGGAGGAAGAAGAGCCGTGGCGTCCGGGCGCGGCGAGCCGGTGGTGGCTGCATCACAGCCTCGGGGCCCTCGACGCCAGCCTCGGGGCGGTGGGATTCCCACTGCTCATTCTAAGGGGGGATACATCGTCGACGCTGATGATGCTGTGCCGGCGCACGCGTGCTCGCGCCGTGTACTGGAACCGGCTCTACGACCCGGCGGTTGTGGCGCGCGATGCGCGGGTCGAGACGGTGCTGCGGAAGATCGGTGTCGAGACCCGCAGCTTTCCCGGCTATCTGTTGCGGGAGCCCGGTGAGGTGATGACGGCTGCCGGGACACCCTACAAGGTCTTCACCCCGTACAGCCACGCCGTCTTCCGGCTCGGAGATCCCCCCGAGGCCGTGGCGGCCCCGAGCGGCCAGGCCTCGTCCGAGCACGGCGTAGACAGTGAAGGTGTAGACGCCCTGCGCTTGCTGCCGCGAATACGCTGGGACACGGGCCTGCGCGAGGCCTGGCAACCCGGAGAGGCCGGGGCCTGGCAACGCGCCGAAGCGTTCGTCACCCCGGATGACTTCGACTACGCCGGCAGCCGCGACCGGCCGGACCGGGATGGCATATCGAGGCTGTCTCCCCATCTCCATTTCGGCGAGATCTCGCCCCGCGCGCTCTGGCATGCGCTCATGCGGTCCCTTGCAGGCCGGGGCCGGGAAGAGGAGGCGTTTGCGTACCTGAGGCAGCTCCTGTGGCGGGACTTTGCTCATCAATTGCTGTTTCATTTCCCGCGAATCACGGAGGACAACTTCAAACCGGCATTCGACGCATTCCCCTGGCGCAGCGACCCCGCGCTGCTCGAAGCCTGGCATCGGGGTGAGACGGGCATACCCCTGATCGACGCCGGGATGCGGGAGCTGTGGCATACGGGATTCATGCACAACCGCGTGCGCATGAACGTCGCGTCGTTCCTCACCAAGAACGCGGGTATCGACTGGCGTATCGGGGCGCGCTGGTTCTGGGACACCCTGGTCGATGCCAATCTCGCCAACAACACCCTGGGCTGGCAGTGGGTGACCGGCAGCGGCCCGGATGCGGCGCCCTACTTCCGCATATTCAACCCGGTGACCCAGAGTCGCCGCTTCGACCCGAACGGCACTTACATCCGGCACTGGGTGCCCGCGCTGTCATCCCTGCCCGCCCGTTACGTCCACTCTCCCTGGACCGCCCCCAAGGCCGTTCTCGATAAGGCGGGCGTCCGTGTCGGAAAGGACTATCCCAGCCCCGTGGTCGACCTGAAAGCGTCCCGGCAGCGAGCCCTCGACGCCTACAAGCGCTCCGTCGCAGTGCTCGGGTATCCAAGGTAATTACAACCCGACGCTCCCCGCATCCGTCTGGGTCGGTCGGACCTCGTTCCCGATGATCTCCGACACTCCCCACATCCCTGTGGGTCGGAATTCATTCCGACAAGCATCGTTTGACGGTGCTTGTGCGGCTAAGGCTTACCGAGCTTATGCGGGAGTACCCCGCATGAACCGGGAAGGGTCTTTGTCGAGCGTCTCGAGGCAGGAGCCGAGAGCGAGCCTACATGGATGTACTTGCGGCGTATCGACAAAGACCCTTCCCGGTTCATGCCCGAACGCTGCTTCCTTCGTTTGGGATCGGAGGAAACAGCGCAGAGGATCCTGTCTGGGGGGCCGATCTTCTTGCCACGGGCTCGAGGGGGAACGGTGGTTCCTTGATAGTCCCGAGGCACCTCCCCCAGCCCATGCGCTCCGTGGTCCTTTCAGCTACGCCGCGTACACCCCCTCTCTGGGAAACACCAACCTCGAAGGCCCCGGATCAGCGAGCGAGACCTACTTCAACCAGATACAACTTACGCGTCCCCCGATACCTTCATCGTCGGATGGATATGCTGGCGGGCGAAGTCGACCATGCGTTTCAGCGACTTTTCCGCCTCCACGCGGATGGCCTCCTCGATGACGATCTCGTTGTCGCCGGTATCCAGTACATGCTCCAGCCGGTCCAGGTCGTTCAGCTTCATCCACGGGCAGTGGGCACAGCTCTTGCAGGTGCCTCCTTCCCCGGCTGTGGGTGCGGCGATGAAAATCTTGTGCGGCGCCTTCTCCCGCATCTTGTGAAAGATGCCGTCTTCGGTGGCGACGATGAACGTCTGCTCGTCCATCTCCAGGGCCGCCTGGATAATCTGGCTGGTCGATCCCACACGATCCGCCAGCGCGATCACCTCGGGCGGTGACTCCGGATGAACCAGAACTGCGGCCTCGGGATGAGCCTTCTTCATTTCAGCGAGCTCGCGTGCCTTGAACTCCTCGTGCACCACGCAGGCCGACTGCCACAACAGCATGTCGGCCCCGGTTTGCCTTTGCACGTACTGTCCCAGATACCGGTCCGGAGCCCAGAGAATCTTCTCCCCGCGCGCCTTCAGATACTCGACGACCTTCAGCGCAATCGACGAGGTAACGACCCAATCGGCGCGGGCCTTCACCGCGGCGCTGGTATTGGCGTACACCACCACGGTCCTGTCGGGGTTGGCGTCGCAGAATCGGGAGAACTCCAATGCAGGGCAGCCCAGGTCCAGGGAACACTCGGCCTGCTTGTCCACCACCAGCACGCGCTTCTCCGGGCTCAGGATCTTGGCCGTCTCACCCATGAACCTCACGCCCGCTACGATCACCGTCTTCGCCGAATGCTCGTAGCCGAAACGCGCCATCTCCAGGGAGTCCGCCACAAAGCCACCGGTTTCGTCAGCCAGGTCCTGCAGGTCGTAGTCGACGTAATAGTGGGCCACCAGCACCGCGTCCTGCTCGCTCAGCTTCTGCTTGATCCGCGCGACCGTCGCGGCCTTCTCGTCCGTGTCCATGCCCCGGTGCTTCACAGAACGCGCCCGCAGGGCCGCCATATCTATCTGGGCCTGCAGCTCGTCGGATATTGAATTCAGTGCTGCCGTCATTGCCAACTCCTACTTGAGATAGTGAATGGCGTCGCGGGACGTGTATCGGTACAGGCGAGCCGGCCGGTGTGAGCCGTTGCATCGCTTCCGGTCGGTCGCCTCGACGTGCGCCATGGCCAGTACGCGTTTACGGAAATTCCTCTTGTCGATCGGCCGGGAGCAGATCGTCTCGTAGACCTGCTGGAGCTCGCTCAGGGTGAAGTACTCGGGCATGAGCTGAAAGGCAATGGTGGAGTACTCGAGCTTGGCCTCCAGCCGCTCGCGCGCGACAAGAATGATCTCCTCGTGATCGAGGTGCAGATCAGGCAGATCTCCCGCGGCATGCCAGGTGCTCCGCGAGAGCGGCTCCACCGCCTGAAGTCGATCGCCGGAAACGAGCGCGTAATAGGCGACGGACACCACCCTTGCCTCCGGATGCCGGTCAGGGCGGCCGAAGGTATAGAGCTGCTCGAGGTAGACGTCCTTGAGGCCGGTCTGGACCCGAAGCGCGCGCTGTGCGCACTCGTCCAGCGGCTCGCCGACGCCCGGGCAGCCGCCCGGCAGCGCCCAGGATGCCCCGGCGGTACGCGGATCCCGGCGGACCAGCAGGACCTCCAGGCGAGCCCGGCGAACCGCGAAGATCACGATATCGGTGGAAACCTGAAAGAGCGCGGGCCGGGTCCCGGCATGACTAGTTAGTGTAGATTGCACACGAACTATGATAAGCCCACATGGGACCAAATTCAATAGCGCCGAGTTCACCCCGGGAAGGGTGAGCACGGGAGTCGTGGCGGGGCTACCGGATAACGATATCCGGCTGCGCCGTGCTGGTACTCCTGATCTTGCTCAGGGCAGCCTGCATTTGACGTTCCCACTGCCTGACCACCTTTTCGGGTGGCCCGGCTCGCCCCGTCACGTCTCCGAGCGCCGTCTTCATGTTCCAACGCACCGACTGGACGAAGCTGGAGTCGACGCCCGTCCCCGTGTTGTACATCCAACCGAGGATGGGATAAACCGGGGCATACTTCTGGTCCGCCAGCTCGAGGGCCAGCTTCGCGGCGGCGCGCAGGTTGGGCCTGGATCCGAATATATTCCCAAGGACCAGGTTGTACTTCGCGTCCCGCACGCCCGCCGTCGAAGCACGGGTCAACCAGTACAACGCACGGTCCTCGTTGCGCTCTACCCCGTCGCCGTTGCCGTAAGCCACGCCGAGGTAGAACTCGGAAGTGGCGTGCCCCTGCTCCGCCGCCTCTTCGTAGGAACGCACGGTGCTGGACATATGGTCTACGCTCGCCGCTTTGTAGTCCCAGTCCTGGCCGGCGGCAGGCTTGACGGTGTTGTTCTGGACCAGCTTGGGGGCGGTGCCCGCTGCGGCCGAGCTCGGCGGCGGGCCGCCGGACACGGGCACATCGTTGATCGTGGGCTGCGGTACCGGCGGCGGCGCGTCGCGCGGTGCGGGCGCCACCGGCATCGATGGCGGCGCCTCGGCGGGAGCGAGAAGCCGGGAAACCATCTTCTTGAGATCGGGGCCGTGACCCGGGCTCGCCTCGAAGGTGAACCGGTAGCCATGCGACCACAACAGCAACAGTGTCGCCGGCAACACCAGCCCGACCAACACGACCAGGGACCAGTATCCCCTGCCGGAGCGGCGGGCATTCGTCCCCCGGGATGCGTCCGCCAAACGGCCGGTGTGGAGGTCGAGCTCCAGCTCGTCGAGTCGCGACGCCAGGGTTGTGCAGTCGGCTATGCGCTGATCCGGGTCCTTGGCCATCAGATCGTCCAACAGTTCCTGGCACGCGGAAAGCTCCTCCGGCAGGCGCGGAATGGGATCGTTGATATGAGCGTATAACAGCGACATGCTGCCCTTGACGTCGAAGGGCGGCCGGCCGGTCAGCATCTCGTAGAGAATCACGCCGAGGGCGTAGATGTCCGAACGCGCGTCGCAGCCCTGGCCCTGGGCCTGCTCGGGGCTGATATACCGGGGAGTGCCGACCACGATCCCGACACTGGTGAAGGCGGTATCCTGGGATTCCGATTTGGCGATCCCAAAGTCGGTGAGCACCGGGTCGCCGTTTTCCCGGAACAGGATGTTCTCCGGCTTCACGTCTCTATGGAAGACGCCCGCCCGATGCGCACAGCCGAGCGAGTCGTTGATCGAGCGCAACAGGGCCAGGGC
Source organism: Arenicellales bacterium (assembly GCA_049583715.1). GTDB lineage: Bacteria > Pseudomonadota > Gammaproteobacteria > Arenicellales > JAANXG01 > JAANXG01. Next base: position 25,342 of record JBAUWJ010000190.1, read on the forward strand.
CCGTCCGGGCTCCATCGGCGCCTTCATGCGGTCCTTGAGGCTGCCGCCCGGGAGATACTCCATCGCGATATACGGGCGGTGGTTGACCACGGCGACGTCGTACACCGTGACGATCCCCGGGTGCTTGAGCTGGGCTACGGTCTGGCCTTCCCGGATGAAGCGCTTGTTGAACCCCTCCTCGACGGCCAGGACCGGAGACATGATCTTGATGGCGACCCGTCTGTCGAGCAGCTCATGCCGGGCGAGGTGCACCGTGGATACGCCGCCCCGACCGAGCTCCGTCAGGATCTCGTAGCCGGGCAGATCCAGGGCAAATTCGGCGTGTCTGTGGGCCATCGCGGTGTCTGAGTCCGGAACGCGTGTTGCGCACCTGCAAGAATAGCGCAACGGGCCGGTGTTTCTAAGGCCTGGCCTTCCCCTGCACCGACGGGCGGGCCTTATACGGTGGACGGGAGAACATGGGGCAAAAACAAAACCGCCGGCCTGGGCCGGCGGTTTGAAGGGCAAATCTGCTGCCTAGAACGGCAGGGGAATCCTCATCCCGGCTTTTTTCTTAGTGTTTTTTTTTGAGCCTCGCTTTTTGGACGTCTTCTTCTTGGACGTCTTCTTCTTGGAGGTCTTTTTCTTGCGGCTCACCTTTTTCGCCGCCTTTTTCCTGGCCTTCTTCCTGGCCTTCTTCTTGGCCTTTTTCCTGGCCTTCTTTTTGGCCTTTTTCTTGCCCTTCTTCCGGGCTTTCTTCTTACTGGCCTTCTTTTTAGCCTTCTTTTTGGCCTTTTTCTTGGCCTTCTTCTTCGTGGCCTTCTTCTTGGTCTTCTTGGCTACCTTACGAGCCGACTTTTTTCGGGTCGACTTCTTCTTCGTAGCCTTCTTCTTGGCTCGTTTCTTAGCTGCTGCCATGACGCGTCTCCTCGTGTGAGGTTTGGTTGAGTTGAGTTGATTTAATCCACTCGCCGGCCGACGCCTGTGAACAGAGTCGTGGTTCGGGAGTCGATCGTGAGTGGGGCTGAAAGAGTAGAGGGTATGAGTCTCCGGTTTCCTGCGTAGAGCAGTAACCGTGTCCGCCGGCGTCTATGAAGTGCTTCGCCAATGTATCGGCTTTTGTCGCCTGCTGTCTTTGTAGAACGTCCTTGATACCCGTGTCGATTCAATCTTAAACGCAATCCGTATTGGATTTGTCGCAGACTATATTCACGTTGGAAGAAATGTCAAGTCAAAAGCAACAACTTTTGCGCAAAAAACAACGGAGCACATCAGCTTCGTTCAGAGTCCGGAGTCAACACGAAGATCGTTGTCCGAACGAAGAGCATGAAGAATCCTCCCAACGAAGCTCCACGATGAGAGCGTTCCGTCGGTGCGAGAAACGTTGTCCGAGATTCACGACGTGCCATTAGTGCGTTTTTCACAACGAATTTAGCGACGTTTCCAACCTTTTGTAACATTTGGTCCACGTGTTGCGCGGTACCACCCTGCAAGCTCGATCAACATCGAGCCGCGTCGCGCTTTCATATGGGATTATTGATGCTCGGCGCGCAATATATAATCTCGAACAATTCCTGCATAACCCGGCCGGAGGCCGTTTGACCGGCCGATCCCCGGACAAGCAAGACGCAGCAACCGAGACAACCGAGAACCAACCCAGCCGTGAATCGAATTCGCGCCATCACACTGGACCTCGACGATACCCTGTGGCCGATCGGCCCGGTCATTGAGGCCGCCGAGAGCAGACTCTACGACTGGTTGAGCGTGAACTGCCCCCGCGCGGCCCGGCGCCACGATCTCGAGACGATGAGGGAGCTCCGGGATTCCGTCGTCCGGGACCACGCCGACATCGCCCACGACCTGACGGAGGTTCGGCGGCGCACCCTGGAGCGCCTGATAGTCGCCGAAGCCGCCTACCCTCACGACTACGTCGATCGGGCCATGGGAGAGTTCCTGCAGCACCGCAACAACGTGGAATTCTTCCCTGATGCCCTGCCCTTCCTCACCCGCGTCAGCCCAGCCTATCCATTGCTGAGCATCACGAATGGCAACGCCGACCTGGGAAGAATCGGACTGCAAGGGGTTTTCGTCAGCCAGATTTCCGCGCGCGAGGTAGGAGCGGCCAAACCCGATGCGCGAATGTTCCTGGCCGCCTGCGCTCATCTGAAGCTGGCGCCGGAGCATATCCTGCATATCGGCGATCATCCGGTCCAGGATATACTCGGCGCCGCGCAGGTCGGGATGAAGACGGTATGGGTCAACCGAAACGGGGCCCCCTGGGATCAGGAATACAGTGCCGACCATGAGGTCACATCTCTCGAGGAGGTCCTGGACCTTCTGCCGCCGAGCAGTATTGGAGACTCCGAATGAATCAATTTTTCATCCAGTATGGCCTGTTCCTCGCCAAGTCACTGACGCTGCTTGCGGTGTTTGCGGCCGTCGCGGCCCTGCTGTCGGCGTTGGCGAAGAGGAACAAGGCACCGGAAAAGCTGGAAGTCAGGAATCTGAACCGCAAGTACGACGAGATGCGAGATGCGCTCCGCGCCGAGGTTCTCGCCCCCAAGGAGTGGAAGAAGCTGGCCAAGATCGAAAAGTCCAAGCGTAAGAAGAGCCGAAAGAAGCCCCCGGACCCGGGCGCCAAGCGCTTGTTCGTGCTCGATTTCCACGGGGACCTCAAGGCCACCGCCGTGGCCTCACTGAGGGAGGAGATTACCGCCATCCTGACCATCGCCGGAGCCGGAGACGCCGTGCTGCTGCGGCTCGAGAACACGGGCGGCGTTGTTCACGAGCACGGCCTGGCGGCGTCGCAGGTCAACCGCCTGCGGGACGCCGGAGTCCACGTAACGGTGGCGGTGGACAAGGTCGCCGCCAGCGGCGGCTACATGATGGCCTGCGTCGCGGACCGCATCATCGCCGCGCCCTTCGCTGTCCTGGGGTCTATCGGGGTCCTTGCCCAGCTCCCCAACTTCAACGAGCTGCTCAAGCGGCACGGCGTTGCCTTCGAGCAGCAAACCGCCGGCGAGTACAAGCGCACTGTCACCATGTTCGGGGAGAATACCGACAAGGAGCGTGCGAAGCTCCGCGAGCAGATCGAGCATACACATGTCCTGTTCAAGACTTTCGTGGCCAAGCACCGGCCGGACCTCGATCTGGAGAAGGCGGCCACCGGAGACATCTGGTATGGGAGCGACGCCGTCGACGTCGGATTGGTCGACGAGATCAGGACCAGCGACGACTATCTCCTGCAGGCGAGCCGGGACGTCCAGCTTTATCAGCTCACCTACAGCCACCGGAAGTCGCTTTCCGAACGAATGCTGTCGAGCGTCGGCGCCGCTGTGAATCGAACCATCGACTTCGCCCGAAGCAGCCTGGCGGGATGCTGACCGGCCAGGCCCGGACCGCCTCCCTGCCTTGGTCCGGAGAGGCCGCGCTCCATCGAGCCGCCTGTTCGGACTACTATGGGCGTCGTCGCAGCCGCATCACGATGATCCGGGCAGGCTCTCAGCGCGGCACCGTATCGGTGTCCGTTGCTTCGTCGTCGGCCTTGCTCTGGGTGATTCCCTCACCCCGGTTCTCTCCCTGGGTGACCCCCTGGCTCATCCCCTGCGTCATGAGCTGGCGGTGCCGCAGCCGGATGAGGTCGACGAGAATGTTGGCCGCTTCCCGCTGCTTGATGCGGCGGGCGTCGGAGATATACGTGGGATCGGCACTGCTCTCCTGCTCGCTCAGCTCGTCCAGGCTCGACAAAGGCTTTTCGCCGATCGTCCTGCGATAGATGTTCAGCCGGTTGAGCTGCTGGTTGTCGATCTCATCCATAGTCCTCTTGCGCACTGAGCGCTCGAGGCTGAATTCCTTCTGCTCTTCCAGCTTGCTCGCTGCCACGGCCTCGCTGCGAAGGTAGGCGAAGCCGGGGTCGTGGCGTACCCGCCGCCGGTGCAGCTCCCTCAGCGCGGAAATGTCGAGAGGACCGAGTCCGGACACCTTGTACTCGGCAGGCTTGATGGACTCCCAGGGCAGGGCGTTGTCGAATGCCCTCTCTCCCTGTTTGTCGCTGTCAATCGACGTCGGGTACATGATGTCCGGGGTGACGCCGCGCAACTGCGTGCTGTCTCCATCGACCCGGAAGAACTTGGCTATGGTGTATTTCAGCTTGCCCAGCTCCGGGCCGTCGCCGAGGTTCTCCACCCTCTGGACGGTACCCTTACCGTACGTGGGGTCGCCGATGATGAGACCGCGCCCGTAGTCCTGGATCGCCCCCGCGAAGATCTCGGAGGCCGACGCACTGTACTTGTCCACCAGTACCGCCAGCGGACCCGAATAGACGATCTTCGGATCGGGATCGCGGCTGACGCTGACGCGGCCGAGGGAATCGCGCACCTGCACGACGGGCCCCTGCGTGATGAACAGACCCGTCAGCTCGATGGCCTCGGGGAGCGAGCCGCCGCTGTCGCCGAGCAGGTCCACCACCACGCCGTCGATCCGTTCCTTACTCAACTCGTGCAGAATGTTACGCACGTCCCGGGTCGTGCTCCGGAAGTTCTTGTCGCCGCGGGCCCGGGCCTCCAGATTCGAGTAGAAGGTCGGGACCCGGATCACGGCGATGCGGCGCACACCCCCGGGTGTGGGGATCTCGTAGATCCTCTTGTGAGCCGCCCGCCCTTCCAGCTTCACTTTGTCCCGAACCAGGCGGATCTCGTGGGTCGGGCCGCCGAGCGGCTCGTTCTCCCGCAGGACATCCAGCCTCACGACGCTCCCCTTCGGGCCCCGGATCAGATCCACGACGTCAGCCAGACGCCAGCCGTTGACATCGACCATGTCCCCATCGCCCTGGGCGACGCCGGTGATGCGGTCTCCCGCGAAGACCTTGTGGCTCAGCGCGGCCGGCGCACCGGGGATGACGCGCTTTATGACCGTCTCGCCGTCCTCCGACTGCAGCGCCGCCCCGATGCCCTCCAGGCTGAGGCTCATGCTGATACTGAAGTTGTCCGAGGCGCGCCGCGCCAGATAGCTGGTATGCGGCTCGATGGAGCCGGCGTAGGCGTTGATGAAGGTCTGGAATACATCCTCCCGATCGAGCTGGCGGATACGCCGGTCGATGCCTTCGTAGCGCTCACGCAGCTTCTTGACGATCTCGGCGTCCTTCTTGCCGGACAAGGACAGTATCAACCAGTCATTCTTGACCCGCTTGCGCCAGATCTCGTCCAGCTCGGCCCGGTTCTTCGCCCAGGGTGCATCGCTGCGGTCCAGCCTCACCGTCTCGTCGATCGAGAAATCGAAACCCTTGTCGAGCAGCGACAGGGCATACCGGACCCGCTCGCCGACGCGCTCGCGCACCCTCTTGAAGATCTCGTAGGCCGGGGAGAGATCGGCCTTGTCTATGGCATCGTCCAGCTTGTCCCTGTACTTGGAGAACTCCGCAACGTCGGACGCGAGCAGATAGCTGCGGTTCCCGTCCAGGGCCTTGAGGTACCGGTCGAAGATCTGTTCAGACAGCTTGTCGTCGAGCCGCACGTTCCGGTAATGGAAGCGGTCGATGAAGTAGTGGATGAGCTTCGTGGCCCGCTGCTGGTCGGCGGTGGGATGCAGGTCCGCCAGATCGACGACCGTGGGACTTGCGAGCACGCAAGGGGCGCTCGCGATCATCAAGAGGATGAGTACCTGTCTGATAAGTTTCGTCATGCCCTAGAAAGCCTTGTGGCGGGTGGCCCCCGCATCGGAATCGGCGCTTGTTGGAATTCGCCCCGTACTCACATCATTATGCACAAGCATAGTACACTTCGCGAGCAAACCGAATCGTCCGGCGCCCCCACGGAACGACCTCCCGACCGCCGCCCGGGCGCGACCGCAGCACCATGAATAATTCCACGATGGCATCATATCCTGAAAAAAAGCAAAGGATTTCCGACCAGTTCAAGGGTACCGCGGGCGAATTGCGGCTGGCGAAGGACACGTCGAACCTGTTTCGGGACCGCGCGCAGCACAAGGCAGCCCGGCTGGACGTGCGCGATTTCAATGAAGTCCTCGAGGTAGACGCCGATCAGGGCTGGGTCGAGGTGGAGGGCATGACCCCCTACGCCAAGCTCGCGGACGCCACCCTGGCGCGCGGCGCGATGCCCTGCGTCGTACCCCAGCTTCGGAGCATTACGATCGGCGGAGCCGTCGCCGGGGTCGGAATCGAGTCGACCTCCTTCCGCTACGGCCTGGTACACGAGACCATCCTGGAGATGGACGTCCTGACGGGCACCGGAGACGTCCTGACCTGCACCCCGGACAACGAGCACAAGGACCTGTTCTTCGGTCTGCCCAACTCCTACGGCACCCTCGGCTACGTGCTGAAGCTCAAGACCAGGACCATCCCCGTACGTCCCTACGTGCGCCTCGAGCACGTGCATTTCCCGGACGCGCGCTCGTATTTCGAGCGCCTCGGCGAGCTCTGCGGTGATGAGAATATCGACTTCCTGGACGGCACGGTGTTCGAGCCCGGGCAGTTCTACATCACGGTGGGGCGATTCACCGACCACGCACCCTACCTCAGCGACTATACCTACAAGGACATCTATTACCGCTCCATCCCGGAGCGCCGCGAGGACTACCTCACGACCCACGACTATATCTGGCGCTGGGACACGGACTGGTTCTGGTGCTCGAAGAACGTGGGGGCCCAGAATCCGTTGCTGCGCCGGCTGTTCGGACGGAAGCGCCTGAATTCGGTCTTCTACACGAAGCTCATGCGCTGGAACGCGCGCTGGGGACTCACGGGCTGGGCGAATCGCTTCCGCGGCATCCGCACGGAATCCGTCATCCAGGACATCGACATCCCGCTGGAGCGCTGCCCCGAGTACTACGAGTTCTTCGACCGGGAAATCGGCATCCGACCCGTGTGGATCTGCCCCATCGGGGTGTATGACCGCCGGGCGCACTTCCCTCTGTATCCGCTGGATCCGGAACGACGGTACGTCAATTTCGGGCACTGGGACGTGGTCCGAACGCGCCGACGCCGCCCCGAAGGCCATTTCAACCGCCTGGTGGAGAAGAAAACAGCCGAGCTCGGCGGAATCAAGTCGCTCTATTCGGATTCTTTCTACCCCGAAGACGAGTTCTGGGCCAACTATAACCAAAGCGCCTACCGCTCGTTGAAAGCGAAATACGATCCCAATGGACAACTCAAGGATCTTTATCGAAAATGCGTGCTGAGGGAGTGACACCGCCCGGCGGCGTCCGGGTCCGGAGGTTTTGAAATGTTGAAGCGATCTCTTGTTCTGTTACTGGGCCTCGCGCTGGCGGCCCCGGCCATGGCCGGGGGCTACGGCGGGCACTACTATGGCCACCGCTACGGCGGGCATTCCCACTATGGGCATCATGGCGGCGACGCCGGCGGTGCGCTGGTTGCCGGTCTGGTGTTCGGTGGTCTGCTCGGCTACCTGATCAGCGAGGACCAGCACTACCAGCAGGACGTCTACTGGGACAATCCCGACCGCGTCTATTACTACGAGCCCGCGTATGACTACGGCTATCGCAGATACGTGCGCGTTGTGCCGGTGCCCGTGCCTGCCCAAACGGCGGTCGTCGACCCGGAGTTCGCCGGACAGAATTGCCAGATGACCCGCGAGTACACTACGACCATCGAGGTCGACGGCAAGAAGCACGACGCCTACGGCACGAAGTGCCTGACCGCCGACGGCTCCTGGATCCTGGGGCGCCCCAAGCTCGTCCCCGACTTCAACTAGCGCGCGGGACCGCGCGGCGGCGTGCCCCCGCCAACGCGGCGTGTGACACGGTCCAGGCCGCCCGTCGTGGCGCCGGAGAATCGGTCCGCCTATGAGAAGATCTGGGAGACCGTTGCCCGTATCCCCTACGGCCGGGTCGCCACCTACGGCCAGATCGCCCGTCTCGCGGGTCTCGGCAAACGCGCGCGGCTCGTCGGCTACGCCCTGCATCGAACGCCGGAGCATTGCGAGATTCCGTGGCATCGCGTCATCAATGCCGGGGGCAGGATCTCCTTCCCGCCCGGAAGCGACTCCTACCGCAGGCAGCGCGACAGACTGATCGCGGAGAACATCCCGCTGGTGGGTGAGCGGGTCGATCTGCGGCGATATCGCTGGCGGCCGGGGATCGAAGATGCTCCCGAAGGGTACTTCGAAAGCTGAGCTCCGGCGTGGTCGTGTAGAATGGACCGCCCGCAAAGAACAAACCTCGGATCGCACGTCCATGAAAGTCGCAACTTGCCGATACAAGAATCAGGAGCACCTCGCCATAGTACGCAACGGCGCCGCGATGCTCCCGGCCCTCGTGTCCAGATATCCCGGCTTCGCCGATGCACTGTCCTTCATTCGCGATTACCGCAAGTCTCGCGAGCTGCTGGCGGGTCTGCAGGAGTCGGAGAAAGACCGGGCGACGGTGATGATGGACGACCTTACCCTGCTCGCGCCCATTCCGCGCCCCACCAAGAACGTCATGTGTCTCGGCTGGAACTATTCGGAGCATGTGCGCGAGTCGTCCAGTGTCAGAAAAGAGGAAGCCGGGCTGCCGGAGCACCCCATTGTCTTCACCAAGAATGTCACAAGCGTGACGGGTCCGGGCAGCACGATACCCTGTGATGCGGCCGTCACGGAGCAGCTCGACTGGGAAGCAGAGCTCGGCGTGATCATCGGCAAATCCGGCCGGGCAATCACCGCCGCGGACGCCATGGGCCACGTATTCGGCTACACGGTCATCAACGACGTGTCGGCGCGGGATCTTCAGTTTCAGCACAAACAGTGGTTCATCGGCAAGAGCCTCGACGGCGCCTGTCCCATGGGCCCCTGGATCGTGACGGCGGACGAGATCGCCGACCCGCACGCACTGGCCATCCGCTGCGACGTGAACGGCGTTCGCAAGCAGGATTCCACCACCGCCAACATGATCTTCAAGATCCCCGCGATCATCGCCACCCTTTCCCTCGGCATGTCGCTGGAGCCCGGCGACGTGATCGCCACCGGCACCCCGGAGGGCGTCGGCTTTGCCAGGACCCCGCCCGAGTTCCTCAAGCCCGGCGACGAGGTCGTTTGCGAGGTCGAGGGGGTCGGCAGCCTGCGGAATACCATCGGCGGGAAGTAACCCGCATCGCACAAACTCGCGACGTATCCGGAGGATCATCGGGGACGCAATTCGTGGACGGCGTAGTCGACAGCGGTATGTAGAGCATGGGGTGGTTCGGGTCCTTGTCGACAGGCATCCGGTACCTTGGACGCTGTGCTTGTCCTCTCTGGTCGAATAACCCAAGCGACCGCGCCGCTCACCCCTCATCCTGTGCTTCTCGACTGGCGTTCCCGACTTCGTCCTGCCTCCTCCATCCCTGGAGTCGTCCCTCGATGGAAGAAGAAACCTATGGCCCCGTGTTGGGGGTACGTGAGAGAAATCGGGGTCCGTGCTCCAGATCCTCCACCTCAAACAAAAGGAGCAGCGTGGGGGCATGAACCGGGGAGGATCTTTGTCGAGCGTCTCGAGGCAGGAGCCGAGAGCGAGCCTGCTTCGGAGGTAATTGCGGCGTGTCGACAAAGACCCTCCCGGGTTCCTGCGGGGCGCTCCTCTACAAGCTCGGCAGGCCCCAGCAGCGCAGCACGATCAAACACTGCTTGTCGGAATGAATTCCGACCCACAAGGAAGTGGGGAGTGCCGGAGACCGTCGGGAATGAGAACCGACCGACACACTTCGGATGTGGGGATGGAGTGCAGGCCTACTCCCCGAGCAGCAGGTCCTTGGCCTGGTTGACCTTGGCGGCGAGGTAGTCGGAGCCGCCGCGGTCGGGGTGCAGCTTCTGCATCAGGCGGCGATGCGCCTGGATGATCTCCTCGCGCGGAGCGCCCGGGCTGACGCCGAGGATCTGGCCGGCTTCGTCCTTGCTCATAGCCGTCGACTTCCCCGCCTGCGAGCGGTGCCCCTGCTGCTCCCAGCCGTTGTGATAGCGGTCGAGATAGCTCTGCAACAATGAAGCAGAGTCGCCGTCGTCGGCCTGATAGGCCTCGAGAAGCGAAAGCAGGTCGTCGATCCGTAGCTGCGACAGGCGTCTCCCGGCGAAACGTCCCTGCAATATCTCGCCGTCCATCTCACCCGTATCGTGGCTCAAAGTCATCCGGAGATACTTTGAGCTCACCTGCGACGACCCCGTGCCGGTGGCGCCCGCGGTACTCCGGGCACGCGCGTTTTGATAGTGGCCGTAGGCCTGGTTGAAAAGGGGTGCGTATCTGAGCAGCGACGACAGCAGGCGTCCCACGACGGGGACCGCCGCCGCCACCAGCCCGAACAGCCAGGGCAGCCTGCCGGTCACCACGAGCAGCAACGCCAGTCCCGCGACGACCCACAAGGCGCCCCGTCGAAGACTCGCCGCCACCCGCTTCGGATCCTCCTTGAGCAGCCAGTTCACAAACACGACCGTCGCGACCACGACGGCGAACAGCAGGATCAGTCGCAGCACGGATCAGCGGCCGGGATCGAGTTGTCGGGTCAATTGCTTCACGGATTCATGCCTGCCGGCGCTGAACTCCTCCAGGGCGCGCCTGCCGCCCGCCGCGTACACGGCTACGGCACTCAGCAGGTCGCGAAGCTGCGCGGCGCTGGTGTGGTCGAAGGGGCAGGCCGCGCCGTGCGTCAGGCGGGCAATGGCTTGGAACACCTCGACGGTGTGCGGGTCGTTGCCCTCGAAGAACAGGAACGCCGGCACACCCAGAATCCCGAGTTGTCCCGCCAGGCGAGCCAGTTGCCCCGTATCCTCCTCGACGCAGTCGCCTATGAACACCAGGGCGTTCACCTTCGACCGGCGCGCCTCTTTCAGCACGTGCCGCAGCACCTTCCCGATCTGGGTCAGGCCGCCGAGACAGAAGACCGCGCGCATGCGCCGCACCAGCTCGAGGGACGATGCATACCACGGGCTGACGCTGAACTCGGCATAGCCGCGGTAAAAGCAAAGCTGCACCTCGAGCCCCCCGAGCCGGCCCGCGGCCTCGAACATGTTTCCCTGGATGCCGCAGGCCCGGTCCCAGGTGGGCTCACGGCTGGCGGTGGCATCCAGGGCAAAGATCAAGCGTCCGCGCACCCCCGTCGCGGACTTGACCGGCATCCGTCTCGCGCGCTCGACGAACGCTTCGATGTCCCCCTTCGTGGATCGGGTGGGAAGCCTGTCGTCAGGCATGGCTCAAGGCATCTCGACTGCGTTGATCTCGGAAGAATGACTATACCGCAGGAGCCCGCGGCGCACATTCTCTCAGTGCACCGCCGCTCGAAACGCCGGAGATTTTCGAGTACTCTCGGCCTTCACCCTGCTGTCGAACGACCACCGGACCACCGTGGCTAACACTGAATTCGTTGATGATTTTCTGGCTTTTCTGAGGGCTTCTCCGACACCGTTCCACGCCGTCGCCAACATCGCCGGCCGCCTCGAGCGGAGCGGGTTTGTCCGTCTGCGCGAGCACGAGGACTGGCGACTCGACAAAGACGGACGCTATTACGTCGTGCGCAACGGCTCATCCATCGTCGCCTTCTCCAACACCGGGGAGCCCGGCATCCAGGGCATACGCATGGTCGGGACGCACACCGACAGCCCGTGCCTCAAGATCAAGCCGCGGCCGGAGCGCGTCAAGAACGGCTACTTCCAACTCTCCGCGGAGGTCTACGGGGGGGCGCTGTTGAACCCGTGGTTCGACCGCGATTTGTCCATCGCCGGCCGGGTCACCCTGCAGACCGGCGACCGGTCGCTGGTCCACCGGCTGATCGACTTCGAGCGACCCCTGGGCGTGATCCCGAGTCTCGCCATCCATCTCGACCGGGAAGCCAACAACAGCCGCTCCATCAACGCACAGACGGATATCCTCCCGCTCCTGCTGCGGACAAGCGAAGAAGGGCTCGAGTTGCGCAGCCTGTTGGCGGACCGGCTGGCGAAGGAGCATCCGGACTATGCATCGGCCGAAATCCTGGATTTCGAGCTATGCCTGTACGATACGCAGCCGCCCGCGGTGGTCGGAGTCAGGGATGAATTCATCAGTGGCGCGCGGCTGGACAACCTCGCGAGCTGCTTCATCGCCGTGCGCGCCATCGTCGACCACGAGCACACCCGGCCCGTGCTGATGGTCTGCAACGACCACGAAGAGGTCGGCAGCCAGTCGGCCGTGGGCGCCGACGGCCCGTTCCTGCGCGACGTGATCCATCGCTGGCTGGGGGATCGCAGCGCCATGGCGGGCGCCATGGACAGCTCCCTGCTGGTGTCGGCCGACAACGCCCACGGGGTGCACCCCAACTACCCGGACAAGCACGACGAGAATCACGGCCCTGTCCTGAATGGCGGACCGGTAATCAAGGTCAACCAGAGCCAGCGCTACGCCACCAACAGCGAGACCGGCAGCATCTTTCGGGCGATTTGCCTCTCCGCCGAGGTGCCGGTACAGAGCTTCGTCTCCCGGGCCGACATGGCCTGCGGCACGACCATCGGGCCGATCACGGCGGGTGGCGTGGGCGTCAAGACAGTCGACGTCGGAATTCCACAGCTCGCGATGCATTCCATTCGCGAGACCTGCGGGGCCGCGGACCCCGAATACCTGTACCGGGCGCTGAAGGCCTTTTTCGATACGGAGCAGCTTCAGGCGGCAGAAGCTTTCTAGGGAAGCTCTGATTAATGCCGTCATTGCGAGGAGCGACGCGACGAAGCAATCCAGAAAGCGTGCAATGGCAGGCATCCTGGATTGCTTCGCTGCGCTCGCAATGACAACGTGTTAATCAGAGCTTCCCTGGCTTGATCGTCGGTGCGACCGCACAGTTTCTCCCTCGCAGGACCGCTCCCCAAGAGAGAGGTATCGCAAGAACGCTTGCGCTCGCTCCGGCAGCCGGCACTCGCCGATTCGCACCCGCCTCAGGATCGATGGACGAGGGAACCGGAGCGAAAGAGGTCGTTGATCCGAACCCCACCAAGCAGCTCGCGCGCACTCATGGCGAGGCCGGGTTCCACCAGCCGCAGGTCCGACGCGAATCGACCCACCAGTGATTCCGCGGTTCCGCCCGCCGCGAGGTACGCATCCAATGAGGCGGAGCCGTCGCGCTTGCTCAAACGCCGCCCCTCATCGTCCCGCACCACGGGCACGTGCCAGTACCGGGGCGTTGGAAGGCCCAGCGCTTCCTGAAGCGCGATCTGCCTCGGGGTAGAGTCCATCAGGTCCTGACCGCGCAGAACATCGGTGACGCCCATCGAGGCATCGTCCACCACTACGGCGAGCTGGTAGGCGAAGACGTCGTCGCGGCGCTTGACAACGAAATCGCCGACGTCGCGCCCGAGGTCCTGGACATACATACCACCAAGGCAATCATGGAAGCGAACCTCGCCGTCGCCGACTGCGAATCTCCACGCCGGTGCCATTTCCGGCTGCGCCGCCGGCGACCTCGCCCACCCCGGCGTCGAGGGCCGGCACGTCCCGGGGTAGATGGGAGCGGCGCCGTGCGGCGCGCTCGCCGCGTCGCGGATGTCCTTCCGGGAGCAGAAGCAGGGGAAGAGGCGACCGCTCTCCTCGAGCTGCCGAAAGGCCGCCTCGTACCAGCCGGTTCGTTCGAGCTGAGTGTAAGGACCGAGGGCGCCGCCGAGATCGGGGCCTTCGTCCCAGTCCAGACCCAGCCGCCGCAGGTCGCGCAGGATCTTCTGCGCACAGCCCGCCCGGTTGCGTGGCCGGTCGAGGTCCTCCATACGCAGGACGAATACACCCCCAGCGAGGCGCGCCTGCAGCCACGCCAGTAGCGCGGTGCGCAGGTTGCCAAGGTGCAGCTCGCCGGTCGGACTCGGGGCGTAGCGGCCGCAAGGCGCCCCGCCGCGGATCGCATCGACGCGCTCGAGCAGCCGACGGGTACTGCCAATCATTCGGGGGGCGGGGTCAGCTCCGGGTTGGCCGGCAATCACCGCCGGCGCTGCTTACGGCCGGCTCCAGACGGTAGGACCCCCGCGGCCCGGGGGCCAGGAGGCGCCCCGTCCGGGCGCCTGTTGTCACTACGCAGGACGACACCATGCGCCCTGCGGCCAGCTCATCCACACGGCTATTTCTTCTCGGCATTCTCGACCATGTAGTCCACACCGGCCTTGACTTCGTCGTCGCTGAGGTTGGTGAACCCGCCCTTGGGTGGCATGGTGCCCTTCTTGCCCGTGAAGCCGTTGATGGCGTCCTTATACAGGGTGTCCTTGCCCTTGGCGATGTGGGGCGCCCAGGCGTCGGCATCACCGAATTTCGGCGCGCCGGCGACACCCTGCCCGTGGCAAACCACGCAGTTCTGCTCATAAACGGCCTTGCCGTCGACCGCGAAGGCCTGGCCGGACATCACGGCCGCGCCCAGCAACACGCCGGCAATCACTGTCTTCTTCATTTGCTTTACCTCTTGAGTTGGTTGAATCTTTGCATTGACCGCGCGAACGGTAGACCTGCTCCCGGACTTCCCAATAGATCTATATCAAGTGAAGCTTAAGAAAGACTTATATCTCCCGTGTCGCACGAAACTCGACGCTCGGCCATCTCTCCTGAGTCAACTGCAGATTGACCCGGTTCGGCGCGATGTAGGCAAGGCTGCCGGCACCGTCCGTCGCCAGGTGGTCGGATACCTTGTTTCGGAAGTCCAGCTCGGTCTTCGCGTCGGGGCAGGACACCCAGCGGGCGGTCGAGACCGGGACCGCCTCGAAGGCGGCATCGACGCCGTACTCCGTCTTCAGCCGGTGCGCCACCACGTCGAACTGCAGGGAACCCACCGCACCGAGGATCAGGTCATTGCTGTTGAGAGGCTTGAACACCTGGGTCGCGCCTTCTTCGCTGAGCTGCACCAGGCCCTTCTGCAGGGCCTTGGCGCGCAGGGGGTCGCGCAGTTGGACGCGCCGGAAGAGCTCCGGGGCGAAGTTCGGTATACCCGAGAATTTGAGGCTCTCGCCCTCGGTGAAAGTGTCACCGATCTGGATCGTGCCGTGATTGTGCAGGCCGATGATGTCGCCGGCGTAGGCGTCGTCGGCCTGCTCACGGCGCGCGGCCATGAACGTAATGGCGCTGTGGATGGTGACATCCCGGCCGATCCGCACGTGGCGGAGCCTCATCCCCTTGTTGAACTTCCCGGAGTTCACCCTGAGGAAGGCGATCCGGTCGTGGTGGGCCGGGTCCATGTTGGCCTGGATCTTGAACACCACCCCCGTGAATTTCTCCTCCTGCGGGCGCACGACGCGCTCCAGGGCCTCCCGCGGTTGAGGCTGAGGAGCGTAAGCCACGAAGTTGTCGAGCAGCTCCTCGACGCCCCAGTCGTTCAGTGCCGAGCCGAAGAACACGGGGGTCTGCCGGCCTCGCAGGTAGCGTTGAGGGTCGAAGGCATGGCTGGCGCCCCGCACGAGATCGATTTCCTCGCGCAGCCGCTCGGCGTCGAAGCCGAGCAGCGCCGCCAGCTCGGGATTGTCGAGTCCCTCGACCCGCCTGTCCTCGCGCGGGTTGCCGGGACGCCCACCGATCAAATGGACGCTGTCGTCGAACACGCGGTACAGGCCGCGAAAGCCCTTGCCCGACCCGATGGGCCAGGTCATCGGCGCGCACTCGATCTTCAGAACCGATTCCACTTCGTCCATCAGCTCGATGGCGTCGCGACCCTCGCGGTCCATCTTGTTGATGAAAGTCATGATGGGCGTGTCCCGCAGCCGGCAGACCTCCATGAGCTTGATGGTCCGCTCCTCCACCCCCTTGGCGGAGTCGATCACCATCAGGCAGGAGTCCACTGCCGTCAGGGTGCGGTAGGTGTCCTCCGAGAAATCAGCATGGCCGGGGGTATCCAGGAGGTTGACGATCCGGCCGCCGTGCTCGAACTGCATGACGGAGGAGGTCACCGAGATGCCCCGCTGCTTCTCGAGCTCCATCCAGTCCGAAGTCGCGTAGCGTCCGGCCTTGCGCGCCTTCACCGTACCTGCCATCTGAATGGCGCCTCCCCTCAGGAGGAGCCGCTCGGTCAGCGTGGTCTTGCCCGCGTCCGGATGCGAAATAATCGCGAATGTGCGGCGTTTGGCCACCTGGGTACGAAAATCGGTCATGGATTGAAGGCTAGCGGAACCAGTGCTTACGGGGCGGCGAATTATAGCGAAACGGCGAGGCGACCGGACAAGGCCCCAAAACCACGAAATCGCCATAACTTTGCCTTTCAAAGCTAATGGTTGTCCCCTATAAATTATTCAAGGGGAGGAGGCCGCCAGGGACGATAACGACGGGGGAGAGAAGTATGACGCACAGCCCGAACAACGACGCAGCGCCGGTGGGCGTAGTACCGCGCCGCCGCGCCGCATCCATAGAGCCGCTGATGTCCGACACCCTGGATGTCTGTACGGTGGCCGAGGGCGTGGCGTCACCGGGGCCGGGGCGCAGTCTCCCGCCGCTGCCGCACTGGCTTTCCGCCATGGCCTCGGTCGGCGTGGTCGCCGCGGCCCTGGAGTGGATGAAGCTCACCCGCTGAGCTCCACCCCTGTGCCACGGCCGCGCGGAGCGCCCGCCGGGTGATTACCTGGTCCGGCACGCGGCCGTGCCTGGCGCGACGCCTCCCCACCATCACAGGTCGTAGAGCGTCTCGTCCACCTTGGGCGGCAGATACCTGCGCCGCAGGTCGTCCATCAGTTTCCTCGGCTTCACCGCGAAGGGCTCCTCTTCTTCCAGCATGTCCCCCATCTCGGCTTCGATCTGCTCGGCGTCCTCTCCGGCCTCCATCCGGCTGATCGCCTCCTCCATGCCGCCGCTCAGCTTGAGGCCGGTGGTGTCGAACAGCCTGCGCATCATCCTGGCCGCCTGGCGCGGGTCGTTCTCGTCCAGGTTCTCCATCTCACCCGCCATCGACATCATGGCCTTCTCGAGCCTGTCGTCATCCAGGTTGTCCAGCATGTCGTCGCCTTCCTTCTCCTCGCGGCCCTTGGAGATCGCAAACAGCGACACCTGGCGCCGCAGGCGATGGTTCTCACCGGCCACGGGACATACCGGCACCTTGTCCGTGTTGATGCGACGGGAATAGAAGTTATAGACCGTGTGACAGTCGGGGCAATAGAACTCATAGATCGGCATAGGCTTACATCAGGTCCCTGTTCAGGTTGACCTTGTGCAGAATCGTGGTTGCGATCTCCTCGACGGACTTCGCCGTGGTGTTGACGAACGGGATGCGCTCGCGTCGATAGAGCGCCTCCGCCTGGGCGACTTCGTACTCGCACTGCCGGAGCTGGGCGTACCTGCCCTTGTCGTAGCGGGCCTGCCTGATCTGGCGAAGCATCTCCGGATCGATCGTCAAGCCGAACAGCTTCCCGCGGTGGCGGATGATTTTGTCCGGCAGTCGGGCGCGCTCGAGGTCTTCTTCGAGGAGAGGGAAATTGGCCGTCGAAATCCCGTAGTGCAATGCGAGATACAGCGAGGTCGGGGTCTTCGCGGTCCGGGACACGCCGACGATCACGAGTTCCGCGTGATCGTAGTGGTTGGCGTTCATGCCGTCGTCGGTGCGCATCGTGAAGTTCAAGGCGCTGATGCGCGCCGTGTACTTGTTCGGGTTCAATACCCCGTGGGAACTGCCGATGCTGTGCTCGGACTCGAGGTCGAGCTCCCGCTCCAGCGGCGCCAGGAAGTGATCGAACAGATCGAACAACACTCCGTTGCCGGAGGCGATGATCTCTCGGATCTCATCGTCTGCGAGCGTCGCGAATATCAGCGGCCGGGCGCCTGACTTGTCGCAGGCTTCGTTGATCTTCCGTACCGCGTCGCGTGCCTTCTCCGGTGTATCCACGAAAGGCAGCGCGACCGTCTTGAACCGGAGACTCGGGAAATGACACAGCAGGCTGATACCGAGGCTCTCGGCGGTGATCCCGGTGCGGTCGGACACTGTAAAGACGTAACGATCTACCATTCTTTTCCAGTACAATAACGCCCTTTCTATTGGCCGGTACCCGTTTCTCCAGTGCCTGACCGCGTCACCGCGGGCGGCGCCAGGGACTCGCCGCGAACCGGGCGGCACGGGCGGCCAGACTCCTCCGCGTGCCGGTGCGGCGCGTATTCTAGCAGGCTGTTGAAAAGCAGCCTGCTGGTGCGGGACAGGGATGTCTCGCCGCGAATCAGGCACAGCAAATGCTTGATTCGGCGTAGCCGGGTGCGGACATGCACCGCCCTCGGCGCGTTGAAAAAAGGCCAGGAAGGCGTTTTTCAACATCCTGCTGGATATTCTAAATCATTCGAGTCGGGAGCAGTGACAAGGTGGACCAATCGGTAGTCTGGTTTGACGAGCTGGGGATGAAAGACGTGGCCCGTGTGGGCGGGAAGAACGCGTCTTTGGGCGAGATGATCGGCAGGCTTTCCGGAGCAGGTATCCGGGTTCCCGAGGGCTTCGCCACCACCGCCGACGCCTATCAACGCTTTCTCGCCCAGGGCGGTCTCGACACCCGAATCCGCGCCGCCCTCGCCACGGTGGACGTAGAGGACGTGGAAAGCCTGGCGAGCTGCGGCTCCGGTATCCGGCAGTGGGTCATGGACACCCCTCTGCCGCCGGCGCTCGAGGACGATATACGGCGCGCCTATCTCGAGCTCGAATCGCGAAGCGGCGGAGAGATCTCCGTGGCCGTACGCTCTTCGGCGACGGCCGAGGACCTGCCCGAAGCATCGTTCGCCGGCCAGCAGGAAACCTTCCTCAATGTACAGGGCGCAGACAAGGTCCTGCAGGCGGTCAAGGGCGTCTTCGCCTCGCTGTTCACCGACCGGGCCATCTCCTACCGCGTCTATCACGGCTTCGACCACGCCGAGGTTTCACTGTCGGCCGGCATCCAGCGCATGGTGCGAAGCGATATCGGTTCGAGCGGTGTGATGTTCTCGGTCGACACCGAGTCGGGTTTCGAGGATGTAGTGTTCGTCACCGCATCCTACGGACTGGGAGAATGCGTGGTGCAAGGCTCCGTCAACCCGGACGAGTTCTACGTCCACAAACCGACCCTGGCGGCGGGACGCCCCGCAATCCTGAGGCGAAGGCTGGGCAGCAAGATCATCAAGATGATCTACAACGAGGGCGATGCCTCGCCGGTCCGGACCGTGGATGTCGAGGAAGCCGAGCGGAATCGCTTCTCCATCGACGACCGCGACGTCGAAGCCCTTGCCGCCATGGCGGCCACCATCGAACGGCATTACGGCCGACCGATGGATATCGAATGGGGCAAGGACGGGGTCGATGGGCGGCTCTACATCCTCCAGGCCCGGCCCGAGACGGTGGTGTCACGCAACTCGAAAACGGTATTCGAACGCTACCGACTCAAGGCCAGGGGCGAGCTTCTCGCGTCAGGCAGCGCCATCGGACAGAAGATCGGGGTCGGCAAGGTGAGGATCGTACCCGGCGTCGAGGATTTGTCCAAGGTCGCGGAGGGAGACGTGCTGGTGACGGAAATGACGGACCCTGACTGGGAGCCCGTGATGAAGCGCGCGTCCGCCATCGTCACCAACCGCGGCGGGCGGACCTGCCATGCCGCCATTATCGCGAGGGAATTGGGGGTGCCGGCCGTCGTCGGCTGCGGAGACGCGACCGATCGACTCCCCGAGGGGGAATCCGTCACCGTTTCCTGCGCCGAAGGAGATACCGGAAACATCTACCGAGGCGCGCTCGAATTCGAGATCAAGACCGTTGGCCTGGACGCCATGCCCCCGATCCCGTTGAAGATCATGATGAACGTGGCCAACCCGGACCGGGCATTCGACTTTCGACGCCTGCCCAATTCCGGGATCGGCTTGGCGCGCCTGGAGTTCATCATCAACAACATCATCGGGATTCATCCCAAGGCGCTGCTCAGATACGAGGACAACGAGCCGGACGTGAGGGCTCTGATCGACGAGAGAATCGCCGGTTACCGGGATCCCGTGGAGTTCTACGTAATGAAGCTTGCTGAGGGCATCGCCACCCTTGCCGCGGCTTTCGCGCCGAATCCGGTGATCGTCCGCCTGTCTGACTTCAAATCGAACGAGTACGCGAATCTCATCGGCGGCGAGCAGTTCGAGCCGAGCGAGGAAAACCCGATGATCGGATTCCGCGGCGCCTCCCGCTACATCGACGAGTCGTTCAGGGACTGCTTCGACCTGGAGTGCCGGGCCCTGCGCTATGTGCGCCGCGACATGGGCTTCGCCAACGTCTGGATCATGGTGCCCTTCGTGCGCACCCTGGACGAAGCCGATCGCGTCATCACGCTGCTCGGGAAGAACGGACTCGAGCGCGGCCGGGACGACCTCAAGCTCATCATGATGTGCGAAATCCCCTCCAACGCCCTGCTCGCCGACCAGTTCCTCGAACGGTTCGACGGCTTTTCGATCGGCTCCAACGACCTCACGCAGCTCACGCTGGGGCTCGACCGTGATTCGAGTATCGTCGCCCGCTCCTTCGACGAGCGCGATCCGGCGGTGAAGAAGCTGCTGCAGATGGCCATACGGGCCTGCCGCAGCGTCGATAAATACGTCGGAATATGCGGCCAGGGCCCCTCCGATCACCCGGACCTGGCGCTCTGGCTCATGGAGCAGGGTATTTCCAGTGTTTCCCTGAACCCGGATACTGTGGTGGAGACCTGGCTGTTCCTCGCCGGCGAAGGGGAGGGCTGACGGGCGCGGTCAGTCCGGCCGCAGCATGATCTCGTACTTGCCCACGTCGAGCAGCGCCCCGTTGGGAAGGATGCGCTTCACGACGATACCGTCCCCGATGGTTTCGGACTCGTGCACGATGCGCTGATTCACCATGATGAAGCGGTGCGCCGGGACCTTCGAGTACGATACGACGTTCAATGACAATCCCGCGACCCGGGCACGCGACGGCGCGTCCAGTTGGTTGATGCTTTCGACGCGCTGAACGGTATCCGCAGGCTGCGCCGGCACAGCCGTCCCACTGTCGACAACCGCGGACGACGTCTGCGATTGCTGCGGCGCCGTCGGGGCGGGTGATTCCTGCCGCGAAGGCTCGGGAGAAGCGGCCGGCGAAACGACCGGCGATCCAGTGAGTTGAAGCCTGACGAACCAGGCCGTCGCCGCGACGGCGCCGAGGGCGACGACCCCGACCACAAACCCGATCCACAGCGACCGCTGGCTGAGCACGATCTGCGAAGAGGTCTGGAGGGTCGTGATGTTGCCGCGCTGCCGCTCGCGCTCGGATTTCTTCAGTGCCTCGAGAATATAGGACACGTGCGATCTCACCCCGCGGCCGATTCGAGCTTGGGCACGCTGGGATCGACGATGCCGTTGAGACGAATGATCGTGTGCAGCCCCGCCACGCCGTCCACCCGAAGGTTATTGGATTCCTGGAAGGCCATGACCTTTCGTTTCAAGGATGAATCGAAGCGGGCATTGTCGACTTCCCCGATCTGGACATCGGGAAGACGCGCGAGGGTCTGTCGCAGCCAAAGGACGTCGACCCCGTCCGAGTTCTCGGCGATGTTGCGCGCCCCGTGCGGCGGTGCGCGCCAAAGCAGTACATACCTGCCGTGCCAGTAGGGATCCACCTGCGCGCGGGTGAAGGCATACACGCCCTTGTCTCCGGAGAACACGGCCCGATCGGGACCGAGCCCGGTCAGCAGCAGGTAAGACACCTGGTCGCCCTGCTCGAACCTCAAGGCGGCTACCCGGTTGAAGCTCTCGAGGTCTTTCCAACTTCCCTGCTCCTTCAGGCAGCGAAGACCGAAGACCTGCTCGACCCTGGCACACGACAGTCCGCCCGCATCATCGAAATCGATTCGCCATGCTTTGAGCAACCCGGCCAAGGCTTCCCCTTCAGTGCGCGGAGCGTCCGTGCTCGTCAGAACCTCGGGCAGAGAAGCCGGCGAATTGTCGCTCGCGCCCGCCCCTGTCGAGGCCGGCGCCAGGGCCAAAGGTGCAGCGGGCGGATCCTCAGGCGCATCCGCGGGCGAGGCTTTCCCTGAGCCCTGCTTCGCCGGCGCCTCGGTCGCGGCGTACGCCAGCGCCGACGGCACGGCCGTGCTGGTTTCGGCCTTCGAGCTTCGGTTCGCCGGCGCCGCCGGGCGGCTGGCGGGAAGCGTGACGGAGGGCGGCGTCACAGTCCACCACTGGAAACGCAGCGTGGCCACTGCCGCGACGGAAACAACAGCCAGTCCGGATACCCACCACCACACCCTGCTTCGCGCGCGCGTTCCGCCGAATACCTCTTTCGCCGCCTGGGAGACCATCGTCCCGGTAACCCGGTCACTGTCCGAGGAATACGCCCCCAGCAATGCCCGGTCACAGATCACGTTGATCAGCCGCGGGACCCCGTGGGAGACCTTGAAGACGCGCCTGAGCGCTCCGCCGCTGAAGACCGAGCGGTGGCAGCCGGCGATGCCGAGCCGGTACTTGACGTACTCGGCAGTCTCTTCCCGCATCAGGGGTTCCAGGTGGTATCTCGCCGTGATCCGCTGCGCGAGCTGTCGCAAGTCCCGCCGGGACAAGGTCTCGCTGAGCTCCGGCTGCCCGATCAATATGATCTGCAGGAGCTTCTGCTTGGTGGTTTCCAGGTTGGTGAGGATGCGGATCTCTTCCAGGACCTCGCGCGTGAGCATCTGCGCTTCGTCGATGACCAACACCGTACGCCGCCCGCGGGCGAAGTTCTCGATCAAGCGTTCGTTGAGCAGGTCCAGCAGCCGCTTGGGACTGGCCTCGGCCGGGTAGGAAACGCCGATCTCGTCGCACAGGGTCGCGAGCAGCTCGCTGTGGCTGATCTGGGGATTGAGAATCAGCGCGACGTCCACGTTCTCCGGCAACTGCTCGAGCATGCAGCGGCAGATCGTCGTCTTGCCGGTCCCGACTTCACCGGTCAGTTGAACGAAACCGCCGGACTCCTGAATGCCGTAGCGCAGATGGGCCATCGCCTCCTGGTGCCGCCGGCTCATGTACAGGTAGCGCGGGTCGGGCGAGATGGAGAACGGCGCTTCGGTCAG
Source organism: Arenicellales bacterium (assembly GCA_049583715.1). Taxonomy (GTDB): domain Bacteria; phylum Pseudomonadota; class Gammaproteobacteria; order Arenicellales; family JAANXG01; genus JAANXG01. The sequence goes on from JBAUWJ010000190.1 coordinate 48,243, forward strand.
TCCAAAGGACGATTCGTACATGGACTCGGTGTCGATGAACTGGCCGCTATTATAGACCCCGCCGTCGCCACTGAGCTAAGGATGGTCCAAGAGCTCCCTCTTCCTTCGGGAGCTTCGGGAAAGCCGGGACAAGGGGGCGCTGTCCGGGAACCACCCTCACCCTGACCCTCTCGGCTCTGGCTCCGTGCTTCGCCCTACCTCCTCCATCCCTGGAGTCGTCCCGCCAGCGGGAGAGGGAATGGAGCCTTGTCGACAGATTGCCAGGTCCGGACAAAGACGTCGCCGGAAGCCCTCTCCGCCGCTCCCTCTCCCTCCGGGAGAGGGCTGGAGTAAGGGGGCGCTGTCGGGGAAACGCCCTGACTCTGACCCTCCGGCGGGAGAGGGCATCCTGCACCCGGATCAGGAAGTGCATGCGATAGCCCCGGCGGGCACTAAAGCGGCACGATGATGGGTAAGAGGGCAAGTTTTCCGGCGCCCCGAATACCCACCTCGACGGTGACAGCGCACTGCGGCATCGATCAGGGGTCTCGTGTGCCGGAACACGCCCGTCGGATGCGGTCCACGTAACCTTCGCCGCGGTCCAGCCAGGCGAGAAAGTCATCCAGGTCACCTCGGCTGGCGGCGACGATCCCGTGGTGCGGGGAGCGGCCACCGGCCGGGGCGTCGCAGGCCAGGGCGGTCAGGCGCCTCGCCAGCATGACGGATTCCCGGTGCTCGTCGAGCTGGTGCGCGACCCTGGCGGCGCCCCGCAGACCGAGGCGCGGCACTTCCTCGAGTCTCGAGTAGAGCTGCTCGATGTCCTTGAAGACGCGCAGCAGCCGCGAGGCGGTCTTCGGTCCGATGCCGGGTACACCGGGGATGTTGTCCACCGCATCGCCCACCAGCGCGAGGAAATCCATGATCTGGCGCGGCCAGACTCCGAACAGGTCGTAGACCCCCTGCGCGTCCAGCTTCCGATTGCGCGAATAGTCCCACCACAGGTCGCCCTTGTGGATTACCTGAGACAGGTCCTTGTCGCCGCTCACGACCACCACGCGGTAGCCGTTGTCGCGCGCCACGGCGGCAACGCTCGCGATCAGATCATCCGCCTCGAACCGTGGATGCTTCAGGCAGGATATACCGAGCGATTCCACCAGCCGCTCGCAGGCCGCGAGCTGAACCTTGAGCTCCGGGGGCGCGGGGTCGCGGTTGGCCTTGTACTCCGGGTAGATCTCGTTGCGAAACGACGTCGTGAGGCTGTGGTCGAAGGCCACCATCAGATTGACCGGCCGGACGGCCTCGAAGAACTCGGTCAGGAATCTCAGGAATCCGTACACCGCGTTCACCGGCGCGCCGTCGGATGCGGTCAGGGTATCGGGAAGGGAAAACCAGGATCTGAATATGTATATGCTGGCATCGAGCAGATAGATCGTCCGGTCCTCGCCAGGTGCCCCCATGCCGGCCTCAACAATACGGCCAGATGGGACACTGCTCCCTGAACACGTCGTCGAAGACTTTGGCGCCCACCATGGGATAGGTGCCGATGCTCTGGGCCTTGTCTGAAAGCTTGTCCAGGTAATGGGACAGGTTCCGCTCCGCGTGCATGATCTGCTCTTCCTTTTCGACCACCCCCTGGCTCTCCATTCGTTGAACCCCGTGGCTTATCATTCTGTGGATCAGGTTGTTGCACGAAGGTGTCAAACCGAGCCCCAGCTTCGAGGCCCGTTTATTGCACAGAATCTTCAACCTCTGCTCAAGGCGAAACTGCCGACTCTGCATGGACGGTCTCGATCGTTCATTCCGTCAGTTCTCGGTATCTCTTGAGCTGCCGATCGTACTCTTCGATGGTTGCCTGCTTCTGGCTCTCGATCGATTCTATGGACTCGTCGTACTGCTCGATCTGCTCGTCGAGACTGTCGATCCGGGTCTTCGAATTTCCGGCCTTCTCGACCTTCTCCTTCTGGTCGACGAGGCCCTTCCGGAACAGGCGCTGATTCTTCAGGTCGCGGTCCATCGCGTTGATTCGCTCGTTCCTGGCGTCGATAATGCTCTGTGCACTATCATAGGTCCGCAGAAGACGCTGGTCCTCCTGCCGCTGTTTGGCGCGTTGCCTGGTTTCCTGCTGCTTCTTTTCCCGTTCGGCCTTCTGCTTCTCGAGCTCCTCCTCGGTCGGCGGTGGCCCCTCCTTCTTTACCGTTATTCCCTCCTGGTTAATCTGGGTAATCGGGGCGTTGCTGGCACACGCGCTGGACGCGAAGTCTCCGTAGTGCCAATTGCCCTGGGCGTCCTGGCACTTGGTGATGTTCCTTCCCTGCGCGGAGACGCAACACATCGACGCCGCAAGCAACACGCATAAGACACTGACTTTCATAAGACGATCGTCTCGCTTCAGCCCTCTGCATCATCGGCGGCCCCCTTCGCGGAGCGCGCCGGCAGAAAATATATGATCACTCCCAATAGTATCATCGGAATACTCAGTACCTGACCCATGGTCAACCATCCAAACGCCAGGTATCCGAGCTGCGGATCCGGAAGCCTGACGAACTCAATGACGAACCGAAAGACCCCGTAGCACATCAGGAACAGCGCGGACACGCGTCCCACTTTGCGGTGCCTGCGCGAATACACCCACAGTATAACGAAAAGGACCAGTCCTTCCAGGAACGCCTCGTAGAGCATCGAGGGGTGCCGCGGCACCCGGGCCGGATCGGTGGCGGGAAACACCATCGCCCACGGCAGGTCGGTGGGCTTGCCCCAGAGCTCCTGGTTGATGAAGTTGCCGATGCGCCCCGCCAGCAGGCCGAGCGGTGTCAAAGGGGCGATGAAGTCGGCCACCTCGAAAAATCGCCGGTGGGTCCTGTGCCCGTACCAGGCCATCGCGGTGATCACTCCCACCAGACCGCCATGGAAGGACATACCGCCCGACCACACCTCGAATATCTGCACGGGATTGTGGAGATAGTAGCCGGGATTGTAGAAGATCACGTACCCGATCCTCCCCCCGAGGATGACGCCAATGGCTATGTAAAACAGCACGTCGGCGACCTCGTGGGTGCCCCAGCCGCTGCCCGGCTGCGCCGCCCTCTTCACCCCGAGTCCATAGCCGGCGGCAAAGCCCGCGAGATACATCAGGCCGTACCAGTGCACCCGGATGGGACCGATGGAAAACGCAACGGGATCGATTGCAGGATGAACGATCACAAGGAGAACGCCGACCCGTCCGGGGCGCTCGACCCGGGGACTGCGCGACGCGAGAGACGAAGCATGCCGAACACCCTGAAACCTTACTCGATACCTCACTGCTCGGCAACCGCGCAGTGGAACGGGATTGCCAAGCCGTGCAGTTCGCTTGACACAAGGGTTGTGGCACAATCCCTCAACTGGTTCAAAGGACCGTGCAACGTGGAAAAACGACTCCGTAACATCTGGCTGCTGCCCTTTGCCCTGACACTGGCGAGCTGCTCCGGCGGCGGCACCGACACGGGGGCCGCATCCGGGGGCGCGACCCCCTTCACGGGCAAGTGGTACGTGGTGGCCACGCTCAACGTCAACGTCGGCGGTACGGCGACCGTCGTTACGGACACCACGCAGTTCATCGTGGGTGCGGCGGGCAACGCGGTCATCACGGGCACGGACTCCCAGTGCCGCCTCGACATATCCGTGAACAACAACATCCTGAACTACCAGACGACCTGCGTCTTCTCGGCCACGTCCGCGACCGGCTCGAGTACCACCAGCTCCACGGCGGCCTGCGTGCTGACGGTACGCACCCAGGCGCCGATCCGCGGGCCGCAGGGCTCGGCAAAGGTATCCGGCTCCTTCGGGCCGAAGACCGAGGTCTGCAGCGGAGCCGCCGTGTCGTATTCAGGCAACCTCGTGGGAGCCGAAGGAACCGCGCCGACAAGCGGCGGCTCCGGCATCGTCACTACCCCCACCAGCGGCTGAACGGTGGGGCGCCCGGCATCGCTGACCACCGACTCCGCTTGACCTCCACGGTCCAAAATCACCTGGCGAGCGAAACCAGCCCGTACCTGCTCCAGCACGCGGGCAATCCCGTCGACTGGTACCCCTGGGGTCCGGAGGCGCTCGACCTGGCGCGAAAGAGCGGCAGACCGATACTCCTTTCCATCGGCTACACCGCATGCCACTGGTGCCATGTGATGGAGAAGGAGTCCTTCGAGGACGAAGCGACCGCCGCCTACATGAACGAGCATTTCGTGTGCATCAAGGTCGACCGCGAGGAGCGGCCCGATCTGGACAAGATCTACCAGATCGCCCACCAGATGCTGAGCCGCAGGCCCGGCGGATGGCCGCTGACCGTTGCCATGGACCCTGTGCACCACGTCCCGTTCTTCGCCGGCACGTATTTCCCGGACCGGCCCCGCCACGGAATGCCCGCCTTCACGGATATTCTGGCCCGTATCGTCGAGTTCTACGAGACCCACAGGGAAGACAGCCTGCCCGAGCACATCTCGGCCATGCGGGCGGCAATGGCCCAGCTCCAGGACGGACCGGCCGGCGACGCGGCGCCGGAGCTGCTCGACCGTGCAGCCGCGGAGCTGGAAAGTGCTTATGACTCCGTCAACGGCGGCTTCGGGGGCGCCCCCAAGTTTCCGCATCCGACGAATCTCAGTCTCTGCCTGCGCCTCTGGCGACGTTCCGCCCGGCAGGGTCCGTCCCGCGATCGCCTGCTCGAGATCGCCCGCCACTCACTCGAAGCCATGGCCGACAAGGGCTTGTTCGACCACGTCGGCGGCGGCTTTTATCGCTACTCGGTCGATGCCGGCTGGGTGATCCCGCATTTCGAGAAGATGCTGTACGACAATGCGCAGCTCCTGCCGCTCTACACCGACGCGCATCTCGCCACCGGTGATCGGCGGTTCAGGGAGGTGGCGCTGCGCACGGGGCACTGGGTGATGGACGAGATGCAGTCCCCGGAGGGCGCCTACTACTCTACGCTGGACGCGGACTCGGAAGGCGAGGAAGGACGTTTCTACCTGTGGACGCGGGACGAGATCGCCGCAGTTCTGGACAGCGAGGAGCTGGCCGTGGTCGAAGATCGATTCGGACTGCGCGGCGGTGCCAACTTCGAAGGCAAATGGCACCTGAACATCGCCCAGGACATCGCGTCGGTCTCCAGGCACACCGGTCTCGAGCGCTCGAGGGTCGAGTCTCGGCTGGAGTCGGCCCGAACCAAGCTGCACACGGCGCGCGGGAGGCGGACTCGCCCCTTCAGGGACGAGAAGATACTCACCGCCTGGAACGGGCTGATGATCCACGGCATGGCGCACGCCGGCCTGCAGCTCGGTGAGCCGGCATTCGTCGAGTCCGCCACCCGGGCGCTGGACTTCGTCCGGAACCGCCTGTGGCGGGACGGGCGCCTGTGCGCCACCACCAAGGATGGCGTGACTCGCCTCAACGCCTATCTCGACGACTATGCCTTCCTGATCGACGCCCTGCTCACCGTCAACCAGTGCGCCTGGGACACCACTCGCATCCAATGGGCGATGACACTCGCGGACTTCGTCCTCGAGCATTTCGAGGACAGGGCGCGGGGTGGATTGTTCTTCACATCGGACGACCACGAGGCCCTGCTGCACCGCGACAAGCCGGGCACGGACGACGCGACGCCGTCCGGCAACGGCATCGCCGCCCGGGTGCTGCTCCGCCTAGGGCACCTGCTCGCCGAGACCCGCTACCTGGAGGCGGCCGGGCGTATCCTCGAGGCAATGTCCGGCGCCATGGCGCGATACCCTTCCGCCCACGGTGCCCTCTTGGAGGCACTCGACGAGTTTCACGACCCGGTGGAGACCATCGTGATCCGCGGCCCGGACGAAACCACGGCGCCATGGCGCGCGGCCTGCGCCGGCTACTATCCCGACCGGCAGGTGTTTGCCATACCCGAGCAGACCGCGGGCACACTCCCCGGTATAATCGAGAACATGCGAATTCGCGGGAACGTCACGGCCTATGTGTGCCGCGGCACGGCGTGCAGCGAACCCATCACCGGGCAGTCCGCGCTCAGCCGGTATCTGGCGAAGGACTGACGCGGATCCTCGCGGGCCCATCCTCGCCACACGCAGCATGCCGGCCCGGACATGCCCTTCTCCGATCAACCCGGGCAGATTTTGAAATTGAACCCATCACGGAGCCATCCATGAGCTACGAGCACGTCAAGATTCCCGAAAGCGGTGAAAGGATCACCATCGACAACGGCAGGATCACGGTTCCGGACAACCCGATAGTGGGATTCGTCGAAGGCGACGGCATCGGGCCCGACATCACTGCGGCTTCCATGCGGGTCTGGGACGCCGCCGTCGAGAAGGCCTATGGAGGAAAGCGTAAGATCCACTGGTGCGAGCTGTATCTCGGCGAGAAGGCCGCATCCATTTACAACGGGGAGTACTTCCCCGCCGAGACGCTGGATGCCATCAAAGAGCTCGTGGTGGCGATCAAGGGACCCTTGACCACTCCGGTAGGCGAGGGCTTTCGCTCATTGAACGTATCGCTGCGGCAGGACCTCGACCTGTACGCCTGCGTCAGGCCGGTGCGCTACTACCAGGGCGTGCCGTCGCCGATGCGCAACCCCGGCCAGGTGGACGTGGTGGTTTTCCGGGAGAACACGGAGGATGTCTATGCCGGCATCGAGTACGAGAGCGGCACGCCGGAGAACAAGAAGCTCGCGAGATTTCTGAGGGAGGAGCTGGGCGCGCGGTTCTTCGAGGACGCCGGCCTCGGCGTCAAGCCGATCAGCCCGTTCGGCTCGAAGCGCCTGGTGCGCAAGGCGATCCAGTTCGCCGTGGACCAGAAGCGCGAAAGCGTCACCCTGGTGCACAAGGGCAACATCATGAAGTACACCGAGGGCTCTTTCCGCAAGTGGGGCTACGAGGTCGCCAAGGAGGAGTTCGCGGACAGGGTCATCACCGAGGAGGAGCTGTACAACGAATACGGAGGCAAGCAGCCGGAGGACAAGATCGTCGTCAAGGACCGCATCGCCGATATCATCTTCCAGCTCCTCCAGCTCCGGCCGAGCGAGTTCGATGTGCTGGCGACCATGAATCTCAACGGCGACTACCTGTCGGACGCGGTTGCCGCGGAGGTGGGGGGCATAGGTATCGCGCCGGGCGCCAACATCGGCGACCACGCGGCGGTCTTCGAGGCCACCCACGGCACCGCCCCCAAGTACGCGAACCAGAACAAGGTCAATCCCAGCTCGCTGCTCCTTTCGGGTGTGATGATGCTCGAGTATATGGGGTGGAAGGAAGCGGCAGACCTGATCAACGCCGCCTATCCCAAGGTGATCGGAGACAAGTTCGTTACGTATGACTTCGCCCGCCAGATGAGCGGCGCCCACACCGTCTCCACCAGCACTTTCGCCGACGCCCTGGTCGCCAAGATCACCGGCAATGCCGGAGACCTGGGCCGCTTCGAGCGCGACCGCCGGGATGCCCTGGAAGCCGAGCGCAGAGAGCGGGAGGCCCGGCGCATCGAGGATCCTCGTCAGGCCATGCGCGAGTCCGGGCATCAGCCGTCCACCGCCGGCGCCATCATGTCGGCGGTGCAGAGGGTGTCCGCGACCACCAGCGTGGAGGACGCAATGCACAAGATGCGTGAAGCGGATGTCAGCTATCTGCTGGTGGAGCCGGCCGGAGACGAAGGCTGGGGGATCATGACCAAGCGCGATGTGATCATCAAGATCGTCGGCGCCAACAAGTCGACCCAAAAGAGCACGGTCGAGGAGATCGCCAGCCGGCCGCTGATCACCGCACCGTCCGACGCGTCGCTGCGAGAGGTGTCTCTCCTTCTCAGCGAGAACAGTATCCGGCGGGTCGTCATCGAGGACCACGACACCCCGGTCGGCGTCGTCTCCGACACCGACCTTTTCGACATCGTCGAGGAGTTCGGCTGGGAGACGGAGGAGTAGGGCGAGCGACTGTTTGACGGTGGGGATGGCTGGTGGCAGCGCGGCGAGCATGGGTCGGGGGAGGCTCGACAAGACCCAGCAGCCCAGTACCATCAAACACTGCTTGTCGGAATGAATTCCGACCCACAGGGAGCGCCAACAATGAGACCCTGTTTGTACACCATGCGCAAAGACGTATAGAGTGTGTGGCACCCAACGAACCTGCATCCAGGGATTTCCCTTGCTCTGCGAAACGCCTCCTGACGAGCCCGTCGTCGCCTACGTGGGACTCGGGAGCAACCTCGGCGACGGCCCGGCCACCCTGAGAACCGCCATCGCGGCCATCGACCTGCTGCCGCGCACGAGGGTTGCCCGGCGATCGTCCTTCTATCGGTCGCCGCCCATGGGCGTGGTCAGCCAGCCCTGGTTCATCAACGCCGTGGTTCAGGTAAGAACGCGCCTGACGGCGCCGGAGCTCCTCGCCGAGCTCCAGAAGATCGAGCGTCGCTGCGGGCGGGTCAGGAAGCTGCGCTGGGGGCCGCGCACGCTGGATCTCGACATCCTCCTGTACGGCGACAGTGTCACGAGCAGGCCAGAGCTGACAATTCCCCACCCCGGCGTCTCGTCGCGCGCTTTCGTGCTGTATCCACTCCTCGAGATCGCACCGAACCTGGAGATTCCGCGCATGGGGTCGCCCGCGTCTCTCGTCCGTCAGTACCGCGGGCCGCTCCCCGTGCGTCTGCCTACCGGCCCGCGAGGCTTATCCGGCACGACGATCGCCGGCCTTCGGATCGACGCGCACTGAGTCGGCGGCGAGCCGACTTTCCGCACGGGATCGGGCCTGCGGGGGATGCCGGGGCGGTGATCGGCCTCACAGCTCCAGGCGGCTGCCGAAGCTCTCCTGGTAACGCCGTGCGAAATCCTCCGGCGTGAAGCTGTGGTTCTGCGTGCCGTGACGCTCTATCTTGATGCCGCCCGCGAGGGACGCTATGCGTCCGGTCGTTTCCCAGTCCAGACCGCGGCTCAGGCCGTAGAGCAGGCCCGCCCGGTAAGCGTCACCGCACCCCGTGGGATCGACGACCTCTTCCACCTTGGCGGGCGGGATGTCCAGGGTTAGGCCACCGGCGTATATCCGCGACCCCTCTCCGCCCCGGGTGACGATGAGCGCCTCGACCTCGGAGGCGACTTCCTTGATATCCCGGCCGGTGCGCTCCTGCAGCAGCCGGCTCTCGTAGTCGTTGAGGGTGATGTAGGCGGCGCGCTCGATGAATGCATCGAGCTCCTCTTTTCCGAACATGGGCAGGCCCTGGCCGGGGTCGAAGATGAAGGGAATGCCGCGGTCCGCGTACTGCGCGGCATGCTCGATCATGGCGCGGCGCCCGTCCGGGGCCAGGATACCGAGGTCGACGCCCTCGACGCCGTCCACGCGGTTACGATGGGCTTCGTTCATGGCGCCGGGATGAAACGCCGTGATCTGGTTGTCGTCCATGTCCGTAGTGATGTATGCCTGGGCGGTATAGGTGCCGAACACGGGCGTCACGTGAGTGCGGTCTATGCCGTGCTTGTCGAGCCACCCGGCATAGGAATCGAAGTCGTCGCCGACGGTGCCCATGGGAAGGGGGTCGCCGCCGAGCAGCTTCAGGTTGTAGGCGATGTTGCCCGCGCAGCCGCCGAATTCCCGGCGCATGCCGGGAACGATAAAGCAGACATTCAGGATGTGCACCTGGTCGGGAAGAATGTGGTTCTTGAACCGGTCCTCGAACACCATGATGGTGTCATAGGCAAACGATCCACAAATCAATACTGGCATTCAATGCTCCAAATGAACGAAACAGACGAGCTCTGTCAGCTCGTGCGAGCGCGGATGGAACCGGCTCAGGGAAGGCGCCGCCTGAAAACCGGTCACGCGGCAGGCGTCTACTCGACCTCCAGCAACTCCTGATACGCATCGGAGTCCAGCAGCTCGTCCCAGTCACCCTCGTCGTCCGGACGCAGCCTGAACAGCCAGCCGTCGGCATAGGGGCTCTGGTTCACCAGCTCGGGCGTGTCCTCCAATGCACTGTTCGTCTCCACGATCTCGCCGTTGACCGGCGCATAGATATCGGAGGCCGCCTTGACCGATTCCACCACCGCGCATTCATCCCCGGCACCGACAGTGCTGCCGACCTCCGGAAGCTCGACGAACACCATGTCCCCGAGCTGGTCCTGCGCGTGGTCGGTGATGCCCACCTCGAAGTGTCCGTCCTCCATGCGCCGGACCCATTCGTGGGACTTGGTATAGCGCAGCTCACCAGGAATCTCACTCATTATTTTAGAACCTCCTCAGATTCAGATGTAACACCCCGGTGCACGATGACCGGCCTACGGGAACTATAGCCACCGGAAAGAGCGAACTCCAGCTCGACACGCGACCAACGCCTCCTCGCCGATCCGGGGGCTCTCGGCGATGGGGCCGAGCCTCGCCCGGGCCGCGCGGATGGCCGCCGACCGATGTTCAGGATGCCCCCAGTATTCCCTCGTTTTTCTTGATCGAGCACTTGCCGTTCGTCTTCATGCCCTGGCACACCCCGTACATGTGCAGCGAGTGACCCTCCAGCACAAAGCCCGCGTTCTCCGCAACCTTGCGCTGGCGCTCCTCGATGGTCTTGTCGTAAAACTCGAACACGCGCCCGCACTCGACGCACACCATGTGATCGTGGTGGCCCTCGTCGTCAAGCTCGAAGACGGACCTGCCGCCCTCAAAGTTGTGGCGGATCACCAGGCCCGCGCTCTCGAACTGCGTCAGCACGCGATACACGGTCGCCAGCCCGATGTCCTCCCCGGCGTCGAGAAGCTCCTTGTAGACGTCCTCCGCGGTCATGTGCCGCACCTCGGCGCCCTCCAGGATGCCCAGGATCTTGAGACGCGGAACGGTTGTCTTCAGGCCCGCCCTCTTCAGTTCGTTGCTCGATGACACCGTCAACGCTCCACGGTGGGACAAGCCACCTTGAATGTCAGCCCCCACAATCGCCCCATTGTCTCCCCATTATCTCAAATTACGGTCGTGAGCATAGCCGGATGCGGGCCGGCGCGGCATTTGGCGCGAGCGGAGCCGATGGGCCGCTCTCATTGACGATGCCTAGAACCGGGGCCGCGACGTCCCGAGAGCCTGCCGCGTCAGAAAATGCTTCAGCCAATCCTGGTGGTCCACCACGTCGAGACCCAGGCCCCGCAGGCGGTGGACGACCGTCGACTCGGTCGAGAACAGTCCATGCAGGGCATCCAGCATTCGCATCGTGGAAAAGTTCTCGCTGCGCCGCCAGCGCTCGAATCGACGCAGGACGTGCCGGCGGCCGATGTCCCGCCCCTTGCGCGCGCCTTCGAGTAACACGCGGGCCAGCGAGCAGGCATCACCGAATCCAAGATTGACGCCCTGTCCGGCGAGCGGATGCACGACGTGGGCCGCGTCCCCGATGAGCGCGCCGCGCTCGACGACATACTGCGCCGCGCTGCGTCTCGACAAGTCGAAGCTGCGCACGGCACTGACCACCTCCACCTCCCCCAGCCTGCGGTCGAACGCCGCCTCCAGCCGGCGGCCGAACGATGGCTCATCCAGACCGGTCAGCTCCTCGGCGAGCTCGGCGTCACAGGTCCACACGACGGAGCAGTGACCGTTCGCCAGGGGCAGGAACGCAACGGGGCCGGACGGCAGGAACCGCTGCCAGGCCGTCATCCGGTGCGGGAGCGCCGTCCGGACTTCGCATACGAACGCCTTTTGACCGTAAAGGCGCATGTCCAGGGCAACTCCCAGCTCCTGCCTGACCCAGGAATGCGCACCGTCGGCTCCGACTACGAGCTTGCCCGTCAACATCTCTCCGCCACTCAGGGTCAGGCGGCAATGCTCGTCGTCCACGACGAGGCGCTCCGGCTCGGCACCGAAGCGGCACTCGATGTTGGCCGCGCTGCCTGTGGTCTCTCGCAGTGCATATTGAATGTTGGCGTTCTCGATGATGAATCCCAGCCACGACTCCCCGAGCTCGGAGGCATCGAATTCGATCGATCCTTCGCTGCATGCGTCCCAGACGCACATCGACCGATACGGACCTATCCGGCTCGCATCGAGGCGGTCCCAGGCGCCGATCGCCTTCAGTATGTCGCGGCTGCCCGGACTGACGGCGCTCACTCTGAGGTCATAGTGCTCCGCCGGCGGAGGCTCCGGCGGCGCGCCGGCATCCAGCAGCGCCACGGAAAACGGCGAGTCCGCCAGGGCGGCCGCGAAGCTCGCTCCGACCATGCCCGCCCCCACCACCAGGATGTCGTAGCCCGACCCGCTCATGTCACACCGACAGCGGCACGCCGCGGGTCAAGCGCGGCAAGCGGCCGCCGAGGCCCATGGTTCGTTTCACCAGGAATCTCTTGGCGGGCGGAAAGTGATTCAGCGCCGTCAGAGCGATATTGCGGCCCGCGACAAAAGGGGCGATCTCATTGGCGAACACGCGGATCAGGCCGTCGGTGAATCGGGTGGTCGCGCGCACATCCCGCCGGCGCCAGTCCCTGTACTGGTCGAGGACCGTGGCGCGGCCGACATCACCGTTGTATCTGGAATGAGTCGCCAGAACATCGGCAAGAACGGCGACGTCGCGCAGCCCCAGGTTGAACCCCTGTCCCGCAACCGGGTGAATGGTGTGCGCGGCGTTTCCCACCGCCACCGCCCGGCCCCGCACCGGTTCCGGCACCTCGAGCAGCTTCAAGGGATACGGCCGTCGGCGGCCGGGCGAGACCAGGGGTCCGAGCCAGTCCCCGAAGCGTGCCTGCAGGCGATCCAGGAACTCCTCGTCGGAGTACGCCAGGATGCTCTCGACGTCGTGGTCCCGCGCCGTCCAGACCACCCCGTAGCGACTGTCGCTCGTCGGCAACATCGCCAGGGGGCCGGTCGAGGTGAAGCGTTCGAACGCCGTGCCGGCGAGCGGCACGCGCGAGGTGACGGTGCACAGTATCGCGCTCTGGTGGTAGTCCGTCGTCCTGGCATCGATTCCCACCATGTCGCGCGCGGCGGAGCTCGTGCCGTCGGCGAGCACGACCAGGCGCGCCCGGACGGGGTCCTCCCGCGAGTCCAGGCGCACTGAAGCCCCGTCGTCGTCCGTCTCGATGGCGGTGACCCGGGCGGGGCAGTACAGGCGCGCAGCGCCGGCGGCCTCGATCCGCTCCACCAGGCTCAAGCCGATGACACGCGCCGGCACGACGTAGCCCAGCGCGGGCATGTTGAACTCGGCAGCCGACAGCCGGACCTTGCCGTAATGCCCCCGGTCCGAGATGTGGATGTGCTCGATGGGCGTCACGCCCCGGGCCCTGACGGCCGGCCAGACGCCGATGCCGTCCAGGATGCGCATCGACGCGGGTGCCAGGGACAGCATCTTCTCGTCGTAGCTCGGCTGGGCATCGGAGCGAAACGGCACGGCCTCGACCAAGGCGATATCCAGCCCCGTCGGCGAAAGCGCGCAGGCGAGGCTCGCGCCGATCAAGCCGCCGCCGACGATGACCACATCGTGCTCCGTTCCGCTCATGCGCCGCTCATGATGGATTCGATCTCGTCGATGGTCTTGGGCGCGTGGGCGGACAGCACCAGATTTCCCTTCCGCTGCACCAGCACGTCGTCCTCGATCCGAATGCCGATGTTCCTGAAACGCGGATCGATGTCCTCGTCCTTGCCGATGTACAACCCCGGCTCGACGGTCATCACCATTCCCGGCTCCAGGGCACGCCATTCAGTCTCGACCTTGTAGTCACCCACGTCGTGCACGTCCATGCCCAGCCAGTGTCCGGTGCGGTGCATGTAGAAGCGCCGGTAATTACCCTGCTCGATATTGTCATCGACGCCGCCTTCGAGCAGCCCGAGCTCGATCAGGCCCTCGACGAGCACCCGCACCGCCGCCTCGTGCGGCTGATTCCAGTGGTTTCCGATCCGCGCCTGCTCGATGGCGGAGAGCTGGGCGGCGAGCACGATCTCGTACACGGCCTTCTGCGGACCGGTGAACTTGCCGTTGACCGGGAACGTCCGGGTGATGTCCGAGGCGTAGTAGTCCAGCTCGCCGCCCGCGTCGATGAGCAGCAGGTCGCCGGAGCGGAGCTCGTCCCGGTTCGAGATGTAGTGCAGCGTGCAGGCGTTCGCCCCGCCGGCGACGATGGGTGGATAGGCCCAGGACTCACAGCCGGATTTCTTGAACTGGTACTCGAGCTCGGCGGCGATCTCGTACTCCATCATTCCCGGTCGGCAGACCTCCATGACGCGTCGATGAGCCGAAGCGGAGATCCTGGCGATCCGTTTCATGATGTTGACCTCTTCCGTTCGCTTGATCAGCCGCAGCTCATGCAGGATGTGCCCGAGGTCCACGATTTCGTTCGGCCCGCTCATGCCCACGCGCGACTTGGTCTTCACTTCCTGGACCCAGTTCAGCAGCTTGACGTCGAAGTCGTTGTGGCTGCCCACCGTGCAGAATACCTTGCGCCGGTTCTCCAGCAGGCCGGGCAGGATCTCGTCGATGTCGTCGATGGGAAACGCGTCGTCCGCCCCGTACTCGGATACCGCGCCATCGAGCCCGGAGCGCCGCCCGTCCCAGGTCTCCCTTTCGTCGTCCCGCTCGCGACAGAAGAGGATGAACTCCCCCTGCTCGCGGTCCGGGCACAGAACAGCCACCGCCTCGGGCTCGGGATATCCCGTGAGGTAGAAAAAATCGCTGTCCGGACGAAAAGGGAACAGCACGTCCCGGTTGCGGACACACTCCGGTGACGTGGGAATGACGGCGACGCCGCCTCCCATCAGTTGCATGACGTCCTGCCGCCTGCGGTTAAAGACTTTGGGGTCGAGCATTCAGTTCAGGCTCCCGTCCGCAAGGTCCGGTTTCAGCTCCGGCTGCATCTCCTCGAAAACGAGCTGCACGCCGACCCGGACATACTCCTCGATCTCGACCAGGGCTCGCTCGTCCTCCTCCCCTTCGCCACCGGCCCGTGCCTCGCTGATCTTTATCAAATCCTGCACGAACTCGCCGCCGTCCTCCTGGAGCCCGTCCAGCACGGCGGCCTGCTCACCGCACAGCAGCGCCAGGACGAAGCCGCGCGCCCAGTCGGCCAGCGCCGCCGCGCGCTCGGCCACAGGCTCGTCGTCGTCGGGCAGCAGCAGGTTGAACTCGATACCGGCATCCAACGTCCGCCAGGTCTCACCCATCAGCGCGTCCACGAGCTCCATCACCATGGTTTGACCGCCGCCGACGCTCCGCCGCAGACCCATCAACGCGGACAGCGCGGAATCGGCGTCCTCCACGAGTTTGAGCTGGCGGCACACCTGGCCGCACACCATGCCGTGCACCTCCGACGCGCGCAGGTCCAGAGCGGCGAGGTCCAGGGCGGCCTGGAGTTGAACGTAGCTGGTCGTTTGTTGATCCGGAGACATGAGTATACCGTTGCCTGGAGTGGCACGGTGCATTGTACCCGCCTGCTGTCAAGAGCAAAAAGCGTTGACCGTTCATTTCTCTATGCCTATATTTCGAGAAGCTATGGTAGGGGACAATCCAATTACTCAGGACCTCAAGGCGCTGGAGGAACGCATCGACGCGCTCATCGGTCTGTGCCGGCGTCTGCGCGAGGAAAACGAAGGCCTGAAGCACAGCCGGGAATCCCTGATCGAGGAGCGGACCAAGCTGGCCGAAAAGAACAAGATGGCCCGTTCGAGGCTGGAATCGATCGTCGACCGGCTCAGAGCGCTGGAGAAGACCACGTGAATTTCGACGGTCACCAGAATATGAAAGTATCCATATTCGGCAAGGAATACTCGGTGGTATGCAGCCCGGAGCAAAGAGATGCGCTGCAAAGGGCGGCGGGTCATTTGAATGATAGAATGCAGCAGATTCAGAGGAGCGGAAAAGTGATCGGCGTGGAGCGCTGCGCGATCATGGCCGCGTTGAACATTACCTACGAGCTTCTGGAACTGAAGGAGAAGACCGCCCATTCCAGCCAGGTCACCAGCCAGCTCCAGGCGCTGACGCAGAAGCTCGAGGCGGCGGTACAGGAACAGAAACGGCTTTTATGACAGAATAGAATTGGTGTCACCTGCGGTGCTCGCGCCGGCCCGAAATCCCTTAGAACCTAAATCACTTGAAGGGAGCCGGAATCGAGTATGTTGTTGCGCAAGTCCGCAAACGAGCGGAAAGCCTGATACATCTCGCAAGGCGCCCACTTGAACCGACTCGGTTCAAGGCCAACGGCCGGTTTCGGCACAGGCGGGTGACACCTACTTCTTCCCTCTCTCAGCCGGAACCTCGCCAACCCATGTCCAGCAGGAACGAAATTCGCCGTCGAATGCGGCGGCGACGCCGTGCGCTCTCACGCACCGAGAGAGAACATGCGGCAGGCGCCGTGGCGGCCGTTCTGGGCGGGCTGAGCGTTTTCCGGGCGGCGCGGCGCACCGCTGTCTTCGTGGCCAGTGACGGCGAGATCGATCTCGGTCGCGCGATGCGGCAGTACGCCTGCAAGTCCTACTACCTGCCCGTCGTGCCGCCCCGCGGCCGGCGCCGGATGCTGTTTGCGAGGGTCCGACCGGAGACGTCGTTCAAGAAGAACCGCTATGGCATACTCGAACCCGATGCGCCGATCGCATCCCTGGCGACCGCCCGGGAGCTGGACCTGGTTCTTGCACCGCTGGTCGCATTCGATCGGCGCGGAGGGCGCCTTGGGATGGGAGGCGGCTACTACGACGCCACCTTCGAGTTTCTTGCATCGAGGACGTGCTGGGTCGAGCCCAAGCTGGTGGGGGTGGCGTTTTCCTTCCAGGAGGTACCGCACGTCGAGCGCGAGTCATGGGACATACCGCTCACGGCGATCGTGACGGAGCTCGGAGTGATCTCCGCAACCTGACCGACAAGAGATCCGACCTTGTTTAGAATTCTGTTCATCGGCGATATCGTGGGCCGTTCCGGGAGACGGGTGCTGCTCGACAACCTGGAAGAGCTGCAACAGGCGCACGGCATCGATTACACCGTCGTCAATGCGGAGAACGCGGCCGCCGGGTTCGGCGTTACACACACCATCGCCGCGGAGATGCTCGGCAAAGGCGCGGATCTGCTTACTTCCGGCAACCACATCTGGGATAAGCGCGAGGCCCTGGAGTTCATCATCGACGAGCCGCGCCTGCTGCGGCCGGAAAACTTCCCCAACGACGCGCCGGGAAAGGGGTGGTACAGGACACGGGTCGGGGAGTTGAGCATCGGCGTGCTCAACACCATGGGGATCGTGTTCATGCATCCGACTCTCGACTGCCCGTTCCGCTGCGCAGACCGAATCCTGAGCACGCACCTGGATGGCTGTGATATCGTCCTGCTGGACTTTCACGCCGAGGCCAGCAGCGAGAAAGTCGCCATGGGCTGGTATCTGGACGGGCGCGTGAGCGCGGTGCTGGGGACCCATACCCACGTACCCACCGCGGACGAGCGCATCCTGCCGGGCGGGACCGCCTTCATCTCCGATGTCGGCATGACCGGCTGCTACGATTCGATCATCGGCATGCGCATCGAGCCCTCCCTGAAGCGCTTCCTGCACAAGGTACCGGAGCGCTTCGAGGTCGCGACGGGCCGCGGAACTCTGTGCGGCGTGGTGGTGGAGATAGACCCGGCGACCGGCCGCAGCACCGGCATACAGCGCGTGCGGGTGGAAGAGCCGGCAGCGGCAAACGAGTAGGTCGGACGAAGAATCCCCTGTCCCGCTGGCGGGAGAGGGAGCTGGGCCGTACCGACCTGCCGGGCCGGAAGAAGACACGCGAATCAAGTGAACCGACATGAACTACTGGTTGATGAAAAGCGAGCCCGATGCCTACAGCATCGACGACCTGAAGCGCTTCAAGACGGACCACTGGGACGGCATTCGCAACTACCAGGCGCGCAACTTCATGCGCGACGGCATGAAGAAGGGGGACCGGGCTTTCTTCTATCATTCGAGCTGCGAAGAGCCTGGCGTCGTCGGGATCATGGAGATCGTCCGCGAAGCCTACCCGGACCACACCGCGTTCGACCCCGAGGACAAGCACTTCGACGACAAGAGCGACCCGGACAACCCCCGCTGGTTCATGGTGGATGTCAAGTTCGTTCGTAAGCTCAAGCGCAATATCACCCTCAAGGAGCTCAAGTCGCACAAGCCCCTGGCGGGCATGCGGCTGCTGCGCAAGGGCAACCGCCTGTCCATCATGCCCGTGACCAAGCGGGAATGGGACTTCATTCTCAAGCTGGAGGACAAATGACCACCCGTATCCGCGCGGCCGCAATCCTGCTGATCTGCTGCCTGTTTCTATCCATCAAGGGCTACGCCCAGCAATCGAGTACCCATCTCATGGCCAAGATGACCACCAGCCTCGGCGACATTACGATAGAGCTCTATCAGGACAAGGCGCCGCAGACGGTCGAGAATTTTCTCGAGTACGTCGACTCCGGTTTCTACGACGGCACGATCATTCACCGGGTCATCCCGGGCTTCGTGCTCCAGGGTGGCGGCTTGACGCCCGACATGCAGCGCAAGGCCACCCGGGCGCCCATCACCAACGAGTCCGACAACGGGCTGCACAACCTGAGGGGAACACTGTCGATGGCGCGGCTGCCGGACCCGAACTCCGCGACCTCGCAGTTTTTCATCAACTTGAACGACAACGCGCACCTGGACTACCAGGGCTCGGGTCAGTGGGGCTACGCCGTGTTCGGTAAAGTCGTGGACGGGATGGACGTGGTGGACAAGATTGCCGATGTCAAGACCACCACCAGGGATGGATACCAGGACGTTCCCGCCACCCCGGTGGTGATCGAGCAGGTCCAACGAGTGCAATAGCCAACCGGTTCCCGGGGCGGCCTTCACAATGTCGGAATGAATTCCGACCCACAGGGGCGCCGCGGTGTCGCCGTCGTTCGTTCCGACAAACCGCAGCATGGAAATGAATCGCAACCCTCGCGATCCGGCGGTCTGACCGCTCAAGCGTGGGTCGGAATTCATTCCGACAATTCTCGATATCGGAATGAGCTCCGACCCACAGGGGTGCCGCGGTGTCGCCGTCGTTCGTTCCGACAAGCCGCAGCATGGAAATGAATCGCAACCCTCGCGACCCGGCAGTCTGACCGCCCAAATGTGGGTCGGAATTCATTCCGACAATTCTCGATATCGGAATGAACTTCGACCCACGGGTTCACCTCACCTGCCAGGTTGACCCCGAGGAGAGTCGTGCTTGAAGGCGCGACAAACCGTCGCCGTCGCAGCCTTGTCCCTGGGCACGCAGCACTTCGTGATGCACGGATCGCTTCTCGCGGTAAATCACGCCCAGAGGCGTCGGCAGGGATGGATCCTCGATGTCGGTGAGAAGACGCGCCAAGGGCTTGCTGCCGGTATCGTGGACGGCCGCTTCGTCCGGTCCGGTCGGCGCGAGCTCCAGGCACAAGGCCGCCGGGTTCAAGCGCAGCGCGCGGTCCTCGAAGCTCATGGCCTCGCCGTGCCGCAGATACAGCCTTTTGTCTGCCCCTTTCATCGCCTCGAAGGGCAGCTCGTTGAAAATCGGGCAATTCTGCAGAATCTCGACGAAGGCCGAACCCTTGTGGGCGGCGGCGGCTCTCAGCACCTCCTGCAGGTGGGCGGCGTCGGTGTCCACGGCCCGCGCCACCAGCGTGGCTCCGGACGCGAGCGCGAACCCCAGCGGATTGACCGGGCGGTCGGTATTGCCATCGGGGTTGGAGCGACTTCGCTGGCCAACGGGCGAGGTCGGGCTGTGCTGGCCCTTGGTGAGGCCGTACACCTCGTTGTTGAAGAACAGGATCTTGATGTCCACATTGCGGCGCAGGGCGTGAAGAAGATGATTACCCCCTATGGACAGGCCGTCTCCGTCGCCGGTGACCACCCAGACCGTGAGGTCCGGATTCACCGCCTTGAGACCCGTCGCCACCGCCGGGGCGCGGCCATGGATGCCGTGGAGCCCGTAGGTGTCGACGTAGTAAGGGAACCGGCTGGAGCAGCCGATCCCGCTGACGATGACATGCTCTTCCTTGCGGGCGCCGATGGCAGCCAGGAGCTTCTGGAACTGGGCCAGGATGGCATAGTCACCGCAGCCGGGGCACCAGCGCACCTCGAGGTCCGTCTGGTAGTCCTTTCGGGACAGGGGCTTGCCGACGGTGTGGATGTCTTCAGCCAGATTCGTCATCGCCGCAGCGCCTCTCTTATGCCTCGATCCAGCTCGTTGCTCGTGAACGGCCGGCCCTGCATCAGGCTCAGCGCCCGGGCGTCGACCAGGTATTCGGACCGTATGCGCCGGGTGAGCTGGCCGCTGTTCAGCTCCGGCACGATGACTTTCCTGAAACCGCCGGCAATGATGCCAAGGTCGCCGTGCAGTGGATTAAGCCAGCGCAGGTGCAGGTGGCTCACGGCGTACCCTCTTTCACGTGCGGAGAGGACCGCCTCGCGGGCCGCCCCGCAGGTCCCACCCCAGGTGATCACCAGGACGTCGCCTTGCCGGTCACCGTACAGCTCCGGCGCGGCGCTCGTGGAGCCCACCCCCGCGACCTTGGCCTCCCGCAGGCGTGACATCAGCTCGTGATTCGGGCCGTCGTAGCTGATGTGTCCACTGCCGTCCTCCTTCTCCAGGCCGCCGATGCGATGCTGCAGGCCGGCCGTGCCGGGAATCGCCCAGGACCTGACACCGCGCTCGTCGCGCTCGAACGGCCTGAACGGGCCGCCCTCCGGAGGCACCGAAGCCCGGCGCGTCCCGATGGGCGCCAGTGCGGACAGCTCCGGTATCCGCCAGGGCTCCGCGCCGTTCGCCAGGGACGCATCCGACAGCAGTATCACGGGCGTCATGTGCTCCACCGCGGCACGCACGGCCTCGAGGGCTGCGGTAAAGCAGTCGGACGGACTGCCCGCGGCGATCACCGGCAACGGCGCTTCGCCGCTTCTCCCGTACATCGCCTGGTTGAGATCGGACTGCTCGGTCTTGGTGGGCATGCCGGTGCTCGGGCCGGCCCGCTGGACATCGATCACCACCAGGGGCAGCTCCAGCGCCACGGCGAGACCCAGTGCTTCGCTCTTGAGGGCGAGACCGGGGCCGCTGGTCGCGGTCACGCCCAGCGCCCCGCCGTAGGAGGCACCGATGGCGGCGCAGGCCGCGGCAATCTCGTCCTCGGCCTGGAATGTCTTGACGCCGAGCTCTTTCTCCCTGGCCAGATAGTGCAGGAGGTCGGAGGCCGGCGTGATCGGATAGCCCGCCATGAACAGATCGAGGTCGGCCAGCCCGGCCCCCGCCATGAGTCCGAGGGCCAGGGCCTCGTTGCCGGTGATGTTCCGGTAAAGACCCGGCCCAATGGGGGCTGGATTGACCCGTCGCCTGACGTCGCCCAGCCCGGCGGTCTCTCCGAAATGGAAACCCGCCTTCAGGGCAGCGGTGTTGGAGCGCATCAGTGCTTCATCACCCTTGAACCTGCTCTCGATCCAGGCCGCACTGTCCTCGACCTCCCGCTCGAACATCCACAGCACCATGCCGAGGGCGAAGAAATTGCGGGCGCGCAGGGCGTCGCGTCGTCTCAAGCCAAACTCGCCGGTAACTTCCAGCGTGAGCGCGCTCATATCCACCGGGATTACCCGGTAGTCGTCGAGGCTCCCATCTTCGAGCGGGCTCGTCGCGTAGCCCGCCTGTCTCAGGGTCCTGGCGCTGAACGCGCCGCTGTCGAGAATCAGCACGCCGGCCGGCTCGAGGCTGTCCAGGTTGGTGCTCAGGGCGGCGGGATTCAAGGCGACCAGCACGTCCGCCCGGTCGCCGGCCGTGTAAACCCGGTGGTCCCCGAGCTGAATCTGGAATGCCGACACCCCGGCCAGGCTGCCGGCCGGTGCCCGGATCTCGGCGGGAAAGTCCGGAAACGTCGCGAGATCGTTGCCGGCGTACGCCGCCGAGAGCGTGAATCGGTTTCCGGAGAGCTGAATTCCGTCGCCGGAATCCCCCGCGAATCGCACCACGGCGGAAGCTTGTTCTTTACGAGCAGAAACGTTCATTTATGAGCGATACAGCACGGGTTGGCATGACGTTTCAGCGCGGCCCCGGAGCACACGCGTCAGACCCATCCCTTCAGGGAAAAGCCGAGTCCGAGCACCAGCATGAACGAGGCGACCACCGGCCTCAGGATTTCATCGCGAAGGCGGCTCGCCCAGCGGGCGCCCACGCAAAGGCCGGGTATGGAGCCCGCCAGTAAAGGCAGCAGCAGCCCGACATCCACGGAGCCGAGCTGCCAGTGGCCTATCCCGGCCAGGGCCGCCAGAAACACGGAGTGGGTCAGGTCGGTACCCACGATGGTGTTCATGGGCATCGCACGGTAGAACAACAGCAGGAAAGCCGCGCCCAGGGCGCCCGCCCCCACCGAGGACAAGGTCACCAGGACTCCCACGAAGGCTCCACCGGCCACGGTGACAAGAAACAGGCCTCGTCCTTCGAGCTGGAAATCGCGGCGATGCATCAACCACGGACGCAGCAGAGTCACGGCCGCCGTCAGGACGAGCGCCACACCGAGGGCCACGGTCAAGAGTCCCTGGTAGCTCGCGTCCTCGGCACGCCAGATTTCCAGCAGCCACAGTGTGGCCCCGCAAGCCGGCAGGCTGCCCAACGCCAGGCTGCCGACGACGCGCCATTGGACGTTGCGCCGGAGCTGATGCAGGACCACCCCGAGGGACTTGCTGAGGGCGGCGTAAACCAGGTCCGTCCCAACGGCAATCGCCGGAGGAATGCCGTACAGGATCAGAGCCGGCGTCATCACGGCGCCGCCGCCGACCCCTGTCAAACCCACCAGCAGGCCCACCGCGAAGCCCGCGGCGACGAGGAGGTAATCCATTCGAAGCACCTATATGAGTGCCAGATCAGGGTGCCTGTCGACGGCATCGGCCAGGTCCCTGGTCAAGTCCCCGGCCAACTCCTGCGACGCCGGCTCGTCGGTCCTCGCCCCTTTACCCGAGAACCATTGCTTGAACGCCAGGTACGACTCGATGACCTCCTCGTATCCGCCGGCGTCACGCAGCACGAAGAACGGCGCCCGCGTCACCCCGTGCCGCTCGGCGATGCGTGCGCCGGGGCTCGAAGGATCACCCTCCTTCGCCAGCACCACCCCCGTCACGTGGCTCATCAGGCCGTCCCTGCGCAACCGGTTCTCGATGTCCCGGCACTTGGCGCAGGGCTCGCCGCCGGCCAGCAGCTTCTTGACGAACAGCACCGTCGGCATATCGACAGTGGTGTGCATCAGACCACCTTCCGAACGTTGTCCGCGTGCAAACCGCACTCCTTGTCGGCGCTGCTCTCCCACCACCAGCGGCCTTCACGCTCATGCTGGTTCGGCACCACGGCGCGGGTGCAGGGCTCGCAGCCGATGCTGACGAAGCCCTTGCGGTGAAGCTCGTTGCAGGGCACGTCGTTCTCCCGGATGAAGGTCCAGACGTCCTGCGAGCTCCAGTTCGCGAGCGGGTTGATCTTGACCAGGGTGCGATCGGGTCCGGAGAACACGTTGTCGCGCTGGACCACGGGGACCTCCGAGCGGGTGTCCGGGCTCTGATCGCGGCGCTGGCCGGTGATCCACGCATCGAGCTGGACGAGCTTGCGGCGAAGCGGGCCCACCTTGCGTATTCCGCAGCACTCGCTGTGCCCGTCCCTGTAGAAGCTGAACAGGCCCTTGTCCCGCACCAGCCGGCCGAGCTGATCGGCATCCGGATGCAGCACCTCCAGCTCGATGGGATACGTATCTCGCACGGTCTCGATGAAGCGATAGGTCTCAGCTTGCAACCGACCCGTGTCCAGGGTGAAAACCGGCACGCCGGGCCGGATGCGACTGGCCATGTGCACGAGCACCACGTCCTCCGCGCCGCTGAAGGAAACGGACAAGTTGTCGTACTGGTTCAGGGCCCACTCGAGAACCTGCTCGGGGCGTTGATCCGCCAGGTGGCGGGCCAGGGGCTCGAAGTTGAAATTCGTCATGCCGATCTCTCCTCGGATTGGGGCGCGGCGGCGTGGGCACGCCTGCGGAATATCAATGGAATGCGGTCCTCGGAAGGCTGATAGCGCACGGTGATCTCGTCGAAACCCTGGAGCAGATCGGCCGCCGTCTCCGGCGGTACCGGCTCGAAGGCATCCATGCCACACCGCTCCATGTACATCACGTGGTCGCGGCGAGCCCCGATGGCGCGCAATTCGCCCTTGAAGCCGTGCCGCTCCCTGAGCAGGTAGGCCTGCGAGTAGCCGCGGCCTTCTGCGAACTTGTCGAACACGAGCGCGATGAGCTCGAGCTCATCCACGAAAGGCCCGAGGTCATCCAGCGAGTCGCCCGGCACGAGGCGAACGCCGACCCTGCCGTCGTGCCCATGAAAGGCATCACGCTCGCGCACCCAGCGCTCGAGGGACACGGTGACGTCCCCCGGCGCCAGCGGGGCGTCGTCATCCAGATGCGAGCACCGATTGTCTTGAATCTTTCGATTGATGATGAGGGACATAAACCTGTTCCTTGAAGGGCTGAATGCCGACCCGCTCGTAGGTGTCGATGAAGCGCTCACCCGCCTCGCGCCGGCCGATGTAAACGTTGAGAATCTGCTCGATGGTGTCGGCCACCGCCTCCTTGGGGACGCTCGGCCCGATGCGGTCGCCGATCGCCGCGGCGTCATCGGCGCGGCCGCCGAGGGTGATCTGGTACCACTCCTCACCATGCTTATCGACACCCAGGATGCCGATGTGTCCGGCGTGATGGTGGCCGCAGGCGTTCATGCAGCCGGACATCTTGAGCTGGATGCCGCCGATGTCGTAGAGGCGGTCCAGCCGGTCGAATCTCTCGTTGATCTGCCGGGCGATCGGTATGGACCCGGCGTTGGCGAGCGAGCAGAAATCGAGGCCCGGGCAGCAGATCATGTCGTTCAAGGTGCCGATGTTCGGCGTCGCGAGACGCTGCTTGTCCAGCTCTCGCCAGACCTTGACGACATCTTCCTGGCGGACCCAGGCGAGCACCAGGTTCTGGTCGTGCGTGCTGCGGATCTCGTCGCGGCTGTAGCGCTCGGCGATGTCGGCGACGGCGCGCATCTGGGCCGAGGTGATATCGCCCGGCGGCACGCCGGGCTCCTTGAGGGACACCACGACGACCCGGTAGCCGGCGTGCCGATGCTCGATGGTGTTCTGCCGGTACCAGTTGGCGAAGCGCGTATCCAGCATCCAGCGCTCGATCTGGCGGGTATCGGCCGTGGTGCCGTCGGCGGGGCCGCGCGCGCCGCCGCCGAAGAAGCGGGCTACGGTCTCGATTTCCTCCGGTCCGAGCTCGAGGGACTCGCCGCCGGCGAGCATGCCTTGCCACTCCTGCTCGACACGCTCCCGGAAGGCGTCGATACCGACGGCGTTGACCAGTATCTTGATGCGCGCCTTGTGCAGGTTGTCGCGCCGGCCGAGCAGGTTGTAGACCCTGAGCGTCGCTTCGATGTAGGAGAGCAGGTGGCGGCGCGGCAGGAACTCGCGCATCAGCTTGCCCACCACCGGGGTGCGCCCCATGCCGCCACCGACCCAGACCTGGAAGCCGGGCTCGCCCTTCTCACCGGCAACGATGCGCAGGCCGATGTCGTGAAAGCGGATCGCGGCCCGGTCGTGAGCGCCGCCCGTCACGGCGATCTTGAACTTGCGCGGCAGCCACGAGAACTCGGGGTGCAGCGTGGACCACTGGCGGATGATCTCGCAGTAGGGACGCGGGTCCTCGACTTCATCCGCGGCGACACCGGCGAGGTGGTCGGCGGTGACGTTGCGCACGCAGTTGCCGCTGGTCTGTATGGCGTGCATGTCGACGTCCGCCAGTTCTTGTAGAATGTCGGGAACGTCCTCGAGCGCCGGCCAGTTGTATTGTATGTTCTGGCGCGTCGTGAAGTGGCCGAGGCCCCGGTCGTAGGTGTCGGCGATCCGGGCCAGGGTGCGAAGCTGCCTGGAATCGAGTACACCGTAAGGAATCGCCACGCGCAGCATGTAGGCGTGGCGCTGGAGGTACAGACCGTTCCTCAGGCGAAGCTGCTTGAACTCATCGTCGGTGAGCTCCCCGTTCAGGTATCGATCGACCTGCCCGCGAAATTGCCGGACCCTCTGGTTGACCAGTGATCGATCGATGTCGTCGTATTGGTACATGACTGCAGTCGGCTCGAGGGCTGGATTTCGGGCAATGGTAGTGACTTTGACTAAGAAGAAAAAAGTATAAATATAAATATTGTTATAACCTTTCTTTATAAGTCCATACCGGATGACTCGAGCCGCGCCCTTGGCACCGATGCCGCGCAACAACCCCGTCGACGAGTGCATGCTCCGCGACCGGGCACGTCTGGGTCGACTTCGCAAGGCCCGGAAAACAAGAGAGCTCGAGCGGCTGCTGAGTGCATCCGTGGCTTTGAGACGAGCCCGCAGGGAGGGCGTCCCGGCGCTCAGCTTCGACGAAGCTCTGCCCATCACGGCCCGGAAGACCGAGATACAGGCGGCGATTCGCGACCACCCGGTAGTCGTCGTGTGCGGAGAGACCGGCTCCGGGAAGAGCACGCAGCTCCCCAAGCTCTGCCTCGAGATCGGCCGCGGCATCGACGGCTACATCGGCCACACGCAGCCCCGGCGGGTCGCCGCCCGGGCCATCGCGGGCCGCCTGGCGGAGGAGCTCGGCGGCGAGGTGGGCGGCCACGCAGGGTACAAGTTCCGTTTCGCCGAAGAGCTCAGCGAGCGGAGCTATATGAAAGTACTCACGGACGGCATGCTGCTGGCGGAGCTCGAGACCGACCGGCTTCTCGAGCAATACGACACGCTGATCATCGACGAGGCCCACGAACGCTCCCTGAACATCGATTTCCTGCTGGGCTTCCTCAAAGGGCTGCTTCCCCGCCGCCCCGAGCTGCGAGTCATCATCACCTCCGCCACCATCGATCCCGCCGGCTTTTCGAGGTTCTTCGACGACGCCCCGGTGATCGAGGTATCGGGGCGCATGTATCCGGTGGAGGTCCGGTACCGCCCCTTCGACCACCAGAATGCGGATGCCGGCGAGCGAAACCTCGAGGTCGCCCTGCTCCACGCCGTCGACGAGCTGAGCCGCGAGGGCCCGGGCGACATCCTCGTGTTTCTGCCGGGTGAATTCGATATCCACAAGGCTGCCGGCCTGCTGCGCCGGAGGCACTACCGGAACACCGAGATCCTGCCGCTGTACGCCCGGCTCTCCACCCGCGAGCAGCAGCGGATATTCCATCCGGGCGGGGCGCGCCGGATCGTGCTGGCCACCAACGTCGCCGAAACCTCCATCACCGTGCCGGGCATCCGCTACGTCATCGACAGCGGGCTGGCCCGCGTCAGCCGCTACCGGGCGGCCCGCCAGGTCCAGGCCCTGCCCATCGAGCCCGTCTCCAAGGCCTCGGCCAGGCAGCGGGCGGGGCGCTGCGGGCGCGAGGCCGCCGGCATCTGCATCCGCTTGTACGACGAGCAGGATTTCGAGGCCCGCGAGGAGTTCACGGCGCCGGAGGTTCAGCGCACATCCCTGGCCAGCGTGATCCTGACCATGCACAAGCTGCGTCTCGGCGAGGTGCGGGAATTCCCTTTCATCGAGCCTCCGCCCGAGCCGATGGTGAAGGCGGGCTATCGCCTGCTCGAGGAGCTGGGCGCCGTCGATGAAACGCGCGGGCTGACTCCCACCGGCGAGCGGCTCGCCCGCATCCCCGCGGACCCCAGGATCGGGCGCATGCTGCTGGCGGCGGCCGAGCACCAGTGCGCCAGCGAGGTCCTGACCATCGCCGCGGCGCTGTCCATCCAGGATCCGAGGGACTATCCGGCGGACGCGCTCGAGCGAGCGCGCCAGGCGCACGCTGCCTGGCGCCACCACAAGTCGGACTTCCTGAGCCTCCTGCTCCTGTGGGAACGCTACCGCCGTGACACCCGGGACCTGTCCCACCGCCGGCGCGCGCGGTACTGCCGGGAGCGATACCTGTCCATAGTGCGAATGCGCGAGTGGCGCAACGTCCGGGACCAGCTCAAAGGCATCGCCCGCGAGCTGAATATCCCCCTCAACACCTCGGCGGCGCCGGAGCCGGCGGTGCACAAGGCCCTGCTCACGGGGCTGCTCGGCAACATCGCCCAGCGCCATACGGACCACGAGTACCTCGGTACCCAGGGCAAGAAGTTGTTCATCCATCCCTCCTCGTCGCTCTTCAAGGCGCGGCCCAAGTGGCTGATGTGCGCGGAGCTGGTACAGACGAGCCGACTGTACGCCCGCACCGCCGCCGCCATCGACCCTGCCTGGGTCGAGGGACCGGCCGCGCACCTCGTCAAGCGCCAGTACCTGGAACCGGCCTGGGACACGAAGCGCGGCGAGGTGGTCGCGCGCGAGCAGGTGACGCTGTTCGGCCTGACTCTGGTGAGCGGCCGAACGACGAGCTTCTCGAAGATCGACCCGACGGCGAGCCGCGAGGTGTTCATCCGCCAGGGCATCGTGACCGGCGACCTCCGCCCCCTCCCCGGATTCCTGGAGCACAACATGCGCCGGATCCGGCAGGCCGAGGAAATCGAGCAGCGCACGCGGCGTCGGGGCATCGTGATCGACGACGAGCGACTGTACGCATTCTACGATCAGCGCCTGCCCGCGGATGTGATGGATGCCCGAAGCCTTCGGCGATGGCTCGAGCGAGCCCCGCGGGCGCAGGTCGACGCGCTGCAACTGGACGCCGAGAGCGCGCGTGCCGAGGTGGTGGACGAGGAGTATCCCAATCGCTTTCCGGATCATCTGGATCTTGACGGCAATCACCTGCCGCTCCGCTACCGGTTCGAGCCCGGCCACCCGTACGACGGTGTCACCGTCACGGTGCCGGCGCCGCTGGTGCGCCAACTTCAGCCCGAACCCCTGAGCTGGCTGGTGCCCGGCCTGCTGGCGGAGAAGATGACGGCCTTGATCAAGGGCTTGCCCAAGGCCCGCCGCCGCGGCGTCGGGCCGGCCGGCGACGCCGCGTTGCTCTGTCTCGGGCGTATGAAACCGTTAGCCGGGGAAAGTCTCCGGGACTGCATGGGGCGCACCCTGAAGGAGCACAAAGGAATCGACATTCCATCGGACGCCTGGGACGAGCAGGCGCTGCCGGCCCACCTGCGCATGAACATCGAGGTACTCGACGCGGGCGGTGAGGTCGTCGCGCACGGGCGCGATGTGGAAGACCTCCAGGGCCGGATTCCCCGACCCACCGCGGAGCCGGGCGGCGGGAGCGGCGGGCGCCCGTCATGGCTGGCGAAAGGCCTGACCGACTGGAGCTTCGATGATCTGCCGGAATCCTTCGAATACCGCCAGTCCGGCGTCCGGCTGCGCTCCTTCGTCGCCCTGCGGGACGACGGCGACAGCGTCGCCATTGCGCTCTTCGATCGCGAGGACGACGCGCGGGAAAGCATGGCCCGCGGTTTGCACCGCCTGCTCAGGCTACGCCTCGCCGCGCGCGTCAAGTACCTCGCGAAGAACCTGCCCCAGGGCCGGCGCATGTGCCTGAACTTCGCTTCCGTGGGCTCCTGCGACGCCCTGACGCAGGACATCATCGCCGCCGCCTTTGCGCGCGCCGTTCCCGCCGAGCCCTGGTCGGTGCGCTCCCGGGCGGCGTTCGAAGAGACGGTGGCGGCCGCCGGCGAGAACCTGGTTCCCGCGGCGGCACAGATCTGCCGGAGCGTCGCGCCCGCCCTGGAAGAGCTCAGGGCATGCATGAGCCGCCTGGACGACCTCCCCTCCCGCACCCGAACGGACATCGCGCAGCAGCTCGACCTGCTCGTCTTCCCGGGGTTCGTCAGCCATACGCCGCCGGAACGGCTGAAGCACTATGAGCGCTATTTGAAAGGGGTGCGATTGCGGATCGACCGCTGCCTCAACAACCCGGAGCAGGATCTGGCGAAATTGGAAAAGATCCGTATCTTCTGGAAGCCGCTTCTGCTGGCACACCCTGCCCCGCCCGATCCCGTCCCGGCCCCGCTGTCCGACTTCCGATGGCTGCTGGAGGAGTATCGAATCTCGCTGTTCGCGCAGGAGCTCAAGACCGCACAGCCTGTCTCGGCGAAGCGTCTCGAGAACCAGTGGCGGATCTACCAGGCCTCACGACACTCGAGTTGATCGCAATGGAAATTTTTCTGTCCAAATTCATTCCCATGTTCGTCTATCCGGTCGGCCTGGCTTTCTGTTTGCTGGTCATTGCCGCGCTGTTGATGCTGACCGGGAAACGGCGCACCGCCTGGGTCCTCGTGTTCGCTATCGTGTTGCTGATCTTCGCGGCCGGCAATGACTATACCTCCTACAAGCTGATCCACGGCCTGGAGAGCGAGTATCCCCCCATGAAGGTCGAGGACACCCCGAAGGCGGACGTGATCGTGGTCCTCGGCGGCGGCCTGAGCCTGCCGCTTCCGCCGCGCCTGTATCCCGAGCTCAACGGAAGCTCCGACCGGCTGTTGCGCGCGCTGCGGCTGTATCGGGCCGGCAAGGCCGATCACATACTGCTCAGCGGCGGCAATGTCTTTCCGGAGCCCGGACTCGAGAGCGAGTCGTACTACGCCCGCGGCGTGCTCGAGCTGTGGGGGGTTCCGGAATCGGCGGTCGTGCTGGAAACGAAGAGCCGCAACACCCTGCAGAACGCCGAGTACAGCGCGCCCATACTCAGGCAGCGACAGTGGCGCAAGGTGTTGCTCGTGACCTCGGCATCGCACATGCACAGGGCGGTGATGGCCTTCCACCGCGCCGGTGTGAACGTGATCCCGGTGCCGGTCGACTATATCGCGGTCAAGTCGAGCGCCCCGGAAGCGCTCGGCTGGGTGCCGAACGTCGGGGCGCTGGGGGGGACCACCTACG
The DNA here is from genome assembly GCA_049583715.1 of Arenicellales bacterium. Taxonomy (GTDB): domain Bacteria; phylum Pseudomonadota; class Gammaproteobacteria; order Arenicellales; family JAANXG01; genus JAANXG01. Next base: position 78,981 of record JBAUWJ010000190.1, read on the forward strand.
CGATCCACGAGTACCTCGGGCGGCTCTGGTATCGCTTGAAGCCGTAGGAGCGGGGGCTCCCATTCAATGCCCCGGCCGAATGTCCCGCGTCTCCCGGTGTGGGGTCAGGAACACGGTGCTTTCATGTACCGCCCCCTCACCCCAGCCCTCTCCCGGAGGGAGAGGGAGTAATGTCCCCTCTCCCGCTGGCGGGTTAGGGTGAGGGTGGTTCCACGCAACGCCCCCTCACCCCGGCCCTCTCCCGGCGGGAGAGGGGGTTATCCTTCCATCCCTGGCGACATTCTCTTTGGCGGCATCACCGCCAACCCCCAGGTCATACCCATCCTCTGCCGACCAATCCAGCGCAGCCTCCCTGATACCACTACAAGGTCCATGCCAGCCGCAAGTACCGCCGCTGCAGCTCACCGCTCGGATGTACCAGCGCGGCCACGAAGTTGTCCGTCGGATAGAGCTGGTGGATATCCCAGCGCTCCCCGTTGACGTGGTCGTCGACCGATATCGGTGACGCGCCGCAGTCCACACACAGCTCGCGGCAGTCGAAGGGAAAGTGTATGCCGAGGCCAAGTGCCTTGCCGTATCCCTCCTTGCGAGTCCAGCAGGCCAGAAACATCCTGCGCTGCTCCTCTTCCGGCATCGCGAGCAACGCCGCCGATTCCCGGGCCGCGAATCGACGCTCGATGATCCGGCGGAAGCCGACCTCGCGGGACAGCATCTCCAGGTCGACGCCCAGCTCCCGGTTCCAGGCAAACCCGTACAGTGCGTAGCCGCCGGAATCCGTGTAGTTGAAGCACAGCTCGTCGCCGTTATGGCCCGGCGGCATCGAAGGTTTGCCCAGAGGGCCGTAGCGGAATTCCAGCTTGTCCGCAGGACGCCCGAGATAAGCCGACAACAACACCTTTAGCATCCCGCGGGCGGCCGTGAACTCCCGCTTGACGCCATCCACGCGGAAGCGACGCACCCGCTTGATCTCCCTTTCGCTCAGGAGCGTCTCCAGCGAGCTGGAAGCGAGCCGGTCCGTGTGCAGATCCTGCCACCACACGTGCACCTCCCCCGGCTCCAGGGCCGGGACCTCGTCCACCGGGTCCCAGGTGACCGGCTCGATCATGCTCCGCCCTCCCCCGCCCGCGGGTCAGGCCAGGAACAGCCGATAGACCGGGTTGTCGGTTTCGTCGCTGTGGGCATATCCGAGGTCCTTCAGGAAGGCCCGGAACTGCGGCTTCTCCGCCGGCGGCACCTGGAGGCCGCACAGCACCCGCCCCACCTCGGCGCCGTGGTTACGGTAATGGAACAGGCTGATGTTCCAGTCTTCCCGCATGTGCTCCAGGAAGTTCATCAGGGCCCCCGGGCGCTCGGGGAACTCGAACCGGTATATGCGCTCGTTGTCCGCGAAGGGCGCATGGCCGCCGACCAGGTGGCGCACGTGCAACTTGGCCATCTCGTTGTCGGTGAGATCGACGGTGGGGTAATCGTGGCGGCGCAGTTCCCTGATCAGGCTCTCCACCTCCCGGCTGGCGCCGATCTGCAGCCCCACGAACACGTGGGCCCGCTCGGGATCGGCGTAGCGGTAGTTGAACTCGGTGATGTTGCGGTCTCCCAGGATGGAGCAGAACAGGCGAAAACTGCCGGGCCGCTCGGGAATGGTCACCGCCAGGATCGCCTCGCGCCGCTCGCCGATCTCCGCCCGTTCCGAGACGTGGCGCAGGCGATCGAAGTTCATGTTGGCGCCGGAGGTGATTGCGATCACGTTCCGATCCTTGAGCTTGTGCCGGCCGAGATACGCCTTGATGCCCGCGACCGACAGCGCCCCGGACGGCTCCATGATGGAGCGCGTGTCCTCGAATACGTCCTTGATCGCCGCGCATATTTCGTCATTGCTGACCCGCACGATCTCGTCCACGCACTTGCGGGCGATCCTGAAGGTCTCCTTGCCGACCTGACGCACGGCGGTGCCGTCGGCGAAGATCCCGACCTCTTTGAGGCGCACCCTGCGGCCGGCCTTCAATGACTGGTACATGGCGTCCGAATCGTCCGACTGCACACCGATGATCCGGATGCCGGGCCGCACCTGTTTGACGTAGGCGCCCACCCCCGCGATCAGGCCGCCGCCGCCGATGGGCACGAAGATGGCATGGATGTCGTCGACATGCTGCTTCAGCAGCTCGACGCCTATGGTCCCCTGTCCCGCGATGGTGTACGGGTCATCGAAAGGATGGACGAACGTGAGCTTGCGCTGGCGCACCAGGTCCTGCACCTGGCTGTAGGCGTCGTCGTAGTTGTCGCCGTGCAGAATGACCTCCGCGCCCCGCATGGCCACCGCGTCGACCTTGATGCTGGGGGTGGTGCGCGGCATGACGATCACCGTCGGCGTCGACAGCACCTGCCCGCTCAAGGCGACGCCCTGGGCGTGATTACCCGCCGACGCCGCGATGACGCCCTTCTTCAATTGCGTCCGGCTGAGCTGGGACATCTTGTTGTAGGCACCACGGCACTTGAAGGAGAACACCGCCTGTTCGTCCTCGCGCTTCAGCCAGATGTAGTTGCCGAACCGGGAGGACAGATTGGAGGCGTAATCGAGCGGGGTCTCCTCCGCGACGTCATAGACGTGGGCGGTGAGGATCTTCTTGAGGTACTCCTGCAGCATGGAATTCTTCGGCTTCTTGGTTGGTGGGGGTCGATTCTCGAAATCCCCGCCGCGAATGCGCGGCCGGTTTCCGGATCGGACCCGAAACGTGCTAACTTATCAGGCGCCGGACCCGCTGTCAGCCGACGACGGCTTTTCCAGGCGACGACCACTCATACCAGCGCTCGAAATCGGGAACCCCATGTCACAAGACGATGCCAAGCACGCCGCGGCCCAAGCCGCCCTCGACTTCATTGAAGCCGGCATGATCGTCGGGGTCGGCACCGGCTCGACGGTCGAGCACTTCATCACCGCACTGGCCGGCGTCAGGGGCAAGATCGACGGCGCCGTCGCCAGCTCCCTGGACACCGAGGACAAGCTCAGGGCGCACAACATTCCAGTGCTGTCCCTGGACCGCTCCGGTGACCTGCCGCTATACGTGGACGGCGCCGACGAAGCGACCCGCCACCTGTCCCTCGTCAAGGGGGGCGGCGGGGCCCTGACCCGGGAGAAGGTCATCGCCGCAGCGAGCGAGAAGTTCGTCTGTATCGTCGACCGCACGAAGCTGGTGGACGTGCTCGGCGCCTATCCCCTGCCCGTGGAAGTGATCCCGATGGCGAGGAGCTACGTGGCCAGGCAGCTCGTCAAGCTCGGCGGCCAGCCGCAGCTCCGGGAAGGCTTCCTCACGGACAACAGCAACGTGATCCTGGATGTCCGGAACCTCGAGATCCCCGACCCCGTCGCCCTGGAGCGGGAGATCAACCAGATTGCGGGCGTGGTGACCAACGGGATATTCGCCCAGCGCGGCGCGGACGTGCTGCTGGTGGGGTCGGAGACCGGCGTCGAACGCATCGGTTGAGCCGGGGATTGTGGTCCGGGGCGGCACTCCAAGCTGCTGTCGGAATGAATTCCGACCCACAGGGATGTGGGAAGTGTCGGAGACCGCCGGGAGCGGGATCCGACCGACCCACCTCGGAGGTGAGCCGGGACTCGGCACCCGCCCCTGTGGGTCAGAAT
>JBAUWJ010000191.1:0-3371 GCA_049583715.1 Arenicellales bacterium
GGCCCGCACGGCGCGCCGGTCGAAGGCCGGCAGCACCTGGGCAAGACCCGGAAGACGGAAGCCCGGATGGATCTCGCGCGCGGCCGCCGCGCCTCCCGTGCTGTCCCCGGCTTCGAGCACTGCCACCCGCATGCCGCAGCGCGCGAGCTGCGCGGCGGCGACCAGGCCATTGTGGCCGCCGCCGACGAAAATGGCGTCCAAGTCCGGCGCGCTCATGCCCCCGTCCGCTTCAGGTCGCCTAGGATTTCGCGCGCCGCGTTGCAGCCGGGTGCACCCATGACGCCCCCGCCGGGATGGGTGGCCGAGCCGCACATGTAGAAACTCCTGAGCGGTCCGCGGTACTGCGCATAGCCCGGCACGGGCCGGTTGAACAGGAGCTGATCCAAGGTCAGCTCGCCCTGGAAGATGTTGCCCTCCGTGAGGCCGACCTCTTCCTCGAGCTCGTGGGGCGTGCGCGTTTCGAGGTCCACGATGGAGTTGCGCAGGCCAGGCGCGTGCTGCTCGATGGTGGAAAGCACGGTGTCCGCGAAGGCATCGCGCCGTTCGGGCGTCCAGCCGCCGTCCGCGGGAACGGGCGGCACGTACTGCACGAACACGGTCATCACGTGCTTGCCCTCGGGGGCCACCGTGGGGTCGATGGTCGACGGCACCGAGATATCCAGGAACGGCCGGCGGGACCAGGTTCCACGCTTCCAGTCATCGTAGCCGCGCTCGAGGTACTCCATGTCCGGCGATACGGTGATCGTGCCCTGGGCCAGGTCCGGCGCCGTATCAGGGATGGCGGTGAACTTCGGCGGACGGTCCAGAGCGATGTTGAGCTTGCCGGAGGAGCCACGGATCTTGAAGCGCTCGATCGCGCGGCGGAACTCTTCCGGCAGCACCTCCCGCGGCATGAGCTCGAGATAAGTCCGCCGGGGATCGAGGTTCGAGACGACCGTCTGCGCGCGGATTTCCTCACCATCCGCCAGGACCACGCCGGACACGCGTTCGCCCTGTGTGAGAAAACGCACCGCCTCGGCCTCCGTTCGAATTTCGCCGCCCCACTCGCGCACGGCGCCCGCCAATGCGTGGCTGATCGCCCCCATGCCCCCGCGCGAGTAGCCCCAGGCGCCGATGTTGCCGTCCACGTCGCCCATCAGGTGATGGAGCTGCACGTAAGCGCTGCCGGGCGAGTACGGGCCGAGCGCGGTGCCGATGATGCCGCTGCCCGCGAGAGCGCCCTTCAGGATGTCGGTTTCGAAGTAGCGATCCAGAAATGCGGCCGTGCTCGAGGTCCACAGGCGCAGCGTCTCGTACATACCTTTCTCGCCCAGGGCGAGGAAGCGCCTGCCCAGCCGCGCGAGGTCGCGAAGGTCCTGGAACCGGGCGATGGTGGGATCGGGCGGTGTCTCCAGCAGCATGGGGCGGATGAAGCGGCACTGGCGCAGGATGTCCGCGGTGTAGATCTCGTAGGCCTCCGCGTCGCGCAGCGAATAGCGGGCGATGTCGCGGCGGGTGCGGTCATGGTCCGAGTACAGGCCGATGTACTTGCCGTCGTGCCCGAGATTCACGGCGCCCTCGTAGGGCAGAATCTGGAGACCGTGTTTCGCCAGGTTGAGATCACGGATGATCTCCGGCCGGAACAGGCTGCACACGTAGGAGCACGAGGTGAACGTGAAGCCTCCGGGCCGCGCTTCGCTGTACGCCGCACCACCCACCTGCTCGCGGCGCTCGAGGACGACGACCTTCAGGCCGGCGCGCGCCAGATAGGCCGCGGCCGTCAGCCCGTTGTGGCCGGCGCCGACAACGATGGCGTCAAAGTCGGTCACGCCCGGTTCCCCGACCGCGTCGCCGGGACGAAGAGCGCCTTTCCGGCCGGAGCCGGGCGGGTTTCGGTATTTGCAGGGCCCGTACGGGCCCGCGAGCGGCGCTGCACGGTCCTCTCCTCGGCGCTTCGTCGTTCTTCGTGCGGTGGCCCGATTTTCCCCGAGCCCGGGGCCACTGTCCAGCAGGAATTGATTGACTTATCGATCAACTTTTTTCGGATTTTGCGGCGTAGGCTGTTGTATCGACACCGGTTTCAAACTATGCTTCAGTCGCTGGAAACCCCTGGAGGAACGGCTTGGCCAGTGCCGGAAAATCGGTGTCCGGAGACCGCAAGGACATCCGCAGACAACAGATCATCGAAGCCACGATCGCCGTGATCGGCCGCAAAGGCTACGCCGGCACCCGCCTCGCCGACGTGGCCAAGCAGGCGAAGGTCAGCTACGGCGTCGTCGGCTTCTATTTCAACACCAAGGACGAGCTGTTGCTCGCCACCCTCCAGTACCTTGCCGACGAGTATACCCGGGTCTGGAAAGAGGCCGTGGCCCGCGCCGGGGAGTCACCGGCCGACCGGTTGCGCGCCATCATCGACGCCGACTTCTCCCGCAAGATCGCCAGCGAGAAGAAGATCGCCGTGTGGTACGCCTTCTGGTCCGAGGCCCGACCCCGCGCCCATTACCGCAAGCTCTGCGCTCAGCTCTACAACGACTACTACTGGCAGGTGCGCACACTCATCCAGGAGATCATCGAGCAGGGCGGCTATGAGGACATGGACGCGCACCTGGTAACGGTCGCCCTGAACGCGATGACCGACGGCATGTGGCTGGACCTGCAGATCCAGCCGCGCGACTTCGACCGCGAGAAAGCCAAGGAGGCGATAGAGATGTTTCTGAGCACGCTGTTCCCGGCGGAGTTCACGCACAGCCGGGAAACCGCTCAGAGCCGCGAAGCCGGCGCATCACACTGATCGCGTCGCGACGACCGGGTGTCATAACGGCGCGCCTCCGGTAACCGAAATCCCGATCCTGCATCCCAGCGTGCCCGCGCCCGGCACGTCCTCCTTCCGTTGGGAATAGTTGTCGGGCCGAAGCTCGAACCTACAGTCCGACCTGCATGCTGGACGTCTTGATCCTCTGCTTCATAGTAGTTATTTGCGCCTTCATCTTCGAATGTGGAGATTATTCGAAAGCCAGGCCCTTCCAGGATCTCTTCGTACCTGCTGTTCCTCCAAGGCGTGTGTCAGGCATTTCCATGAAGATCTTGTTTTGCCAGCAGAGATACTACTATGCCGCGTGCCTTTAGTTGAGATAGCTCCTTAAATCCCAACCTTTTGTGAAAGGCCATTGAAACTGGATTGAGCGGCCTGCAATTGACTTCGCATACCAAAGCAGCTCTTTGATTTTGAACCGCATAGTTCTCCAAGTCCCCATAGAGCGATTCGCGGTTGATCTGGAGAACCGACTGGAGATCCTTCGTGCACATATCGCGGATGTGCAAAAACATGGTACGGAAGCTGAACTCTTGGCCGTGAGACCCTGGGAAACGACCGTCTCGCTCAGGCCCTCGCG
>JBAUWJ010000192.1:0-20558 GCA_049583715.1 Arenicellales bacterium
GCCCCGGCACCGCCGCCGCCACACCCAGCGCCGACGCCCGCGCCATGAACTCCCGCCGGCTGATCCGGCCCTCTCTCAACATCTGTCGCAGTCGATTGATCTCGGACATGGGTTCTCCTCCTGCCCCTTTCTGGGCATCGTGGTCAATATGCGTAGCGTTCTATTCTCTTTTCCACCGGCCTTGGAAAGGCTCCCTTTTCATTATGATGACCTGAGCAATTCGGACCAGGGGACAATTCAAGCCAGGTCGGGATTGCAGGAATAGCCGGCGCTGCCAAGTTCGCGGGGCTCGACCAAGCAACCGGTTCAGCTCATTACTGGTCGCAAGCGACGTTCAAGATCATGGCACCCGCATTGCATTCGCTCTATTTGAACGAACGCGTCAAATTACAAGCACTACCGTTCGTCCCATCTTGATCTGCGGCGACCGGGAGTTGCCCTCCAGCGACAATGAAATCAACGCTTCATTCATTGGCCCTGTCGCCTCCTTGTTTCCTTCGATGCACTGTGCTCCGGTATCGATTCGGGCGCAAACGACGAATTTGGGTGCATAGCCTTAGCACGGCTAATCAAGGCCTTGGACCGCGCCGCAGGACCCGTGTCGGGGCCGATGACGCAGGGCGGGAGGGCACAGAAGGTGGCTGCCATGGCGACCCTTGCTGGACGTCGACGGAATCGTCAGGGAAGGGACGAGCGTTTCCCGGCGTCGCTTGCAGTTCCGGCTCGGGAAAACTTGGGGTAAGCTTCGAGACTTAACTCAACTAATGAGGGAGTCGGCCTTGTGACGCGTCGTCTTCCGCCGGTTCACTGGTTGCAGGCGTTTGACGCCGCTGCGCGGCACATGAGCTTCACCGAAGCCGCGCGCGAGCTCAGTGTCACGCAATCGGCAGTGAGCCAGCGAATCAAGCTGCTGGAGCACCGGCTCGGACAACCCCTGTTCGTGCGGCACGCCCGCAGCCTGGAGCTCACCGAAGCCGGGCGCGCCTATGCACCCACCGTGCAAAAGGCCTTCGAGCGCCTCGGACTCGCGACCGACGAAGTGTTCGGACCGGCCGGGGACGAGCCCTGCACCATACGCAGCACTGCGGGCTTCATGCTTTTCTGGTTGAGCCCGCGCCTCGACCGGTTCAGGACCCGTTATCCGAATATCACCCTGCGGTTGACGACGACCGTCTGGGACGCGGACTTCACCCTCGAGGGGGCGGACCTCGAGATCCGCTATGGTTGGGGCGACTGGCGGGATGCATCCAGCCGCCGGCTGACGTGGGAGCAGGCGTTCCCCGTCTGTACGCCGGAGTTGGCGGCGCGCTTGAAGAGCCCCGGTGATCTCGCCGCCGAGACGCTGCTGCACGTCGTGGGATTCGAAACCGGCTGGCCGCACTGGCTGGCGCAGGCCGGGGCGCCGGAGGTCTTGGACTCGGCGCGGGCGATACTCTGCGATACTACGGTGGTAGTCATGGACCTCGCCAGGCGGGCGGAAGGCGTGGGTCTGGTGCGCAGCAGCTTCGCGGGCGATGCGCTGGCGGCGGGTGAGCTGGCCGTGCCTTTCGAGCAGGTGCTGGCGCTGGAGGAGGCCTTTTATCTCGTCCAGCCCCGAACGCGCGCCCTGCGTCCGGAGGCCGCGGCGTTCCGGGACTGGCTGTTCGAGGAGGCCGACGCGGCGAACGCCGAATGCCGGGCTCAGTCTTGGGTGGATGATTCGGAGTCGCGGCGCAGGGGTTGAGGATAAGGCGGCACGGGGAATCGCGCCTTCGCCTCCACCTCGTTCAGGTCCAAGTGGTTGCGCATGAAGCGGTTGGCGGCGTCGCCGGGTGGCTCGTAGTCCCACGGGGTCTGCCGTCCGGTCATCAGCGCGCGGCTCACGAGGCGGCGCCGGTGCTGGCTCGCGATGACCGCCTCACGCAGGGCCGCGAGGTCCCAGCGATCGGAGATCTCCCGCGCGAACCGCGACGCCGGCTCCGTACAGGCAGGGTCTTCGGCGAGATTGCATAGCTCGTCGGGGTCCCCCTCCAGATCGAATAGCTGGGGTGGATCGGCGTCACAGTGCACGTACTTGTATCGCCCCCGCCGGATCATGATCAACGGGGCCACCGTGCCTTCGCCCATGTATTCCCCGTAGACCGTGCGTTCCTCCTCGTGCGACAGCAACGGCAGGAGGCTGTGGCCATCCAGTGGTGCCGCCAGGGCGTCTTCCTCGCGGCCGTCGGTGGCAATACCGAGCAGCGTCGGCAGAACGTCGAGCAGGGAAACCGGCGTCTTCACCCGGCCCCCTCCCTCGCCAGGGAGGCGAAGCAGGAGAGGGACGCGGGCCGACCACTCGAAGAACGACATCTTGTACCACAGCCCCCGCTCTCCGACCATGTCGCCGTGATCCGAGGTCAGCAGCACGGCGGTGCGGTCCATCTGCCCGGTCTCCTCCAGGGTCCGCAGCAGGGCGCCGATCCAGTCGTCGAGGTAGGCGATGTTCGCGAAGTAGGCATGCCGCGCGTTGCGGACGTCATCCTCGCCGATGTCGTACTGCTCCGTCGCGGCGGCCTTGTAGAGGCGCCGGCTGTGTGGATCGAGATCCTCGAAAGGCATGGCGGGCACGGTGGGCATCTCGATCTCGTCGGGGCGGTATCGATCCCAGTACCGCCGCCGCGCGGCGTAGGGGTCGTGGGGATGGGTGAAGGAGGTCACCAGGCAGAATGGGCGTCCGGATCCACCGCCGCGAGCCAGGTCATAGAGCTTCTGCACGGCGCGATGCCCCGTCTCGTCATCGAACTCGAGCTGGTTGGTGTACTCGGCGACGCCCGCCTGCTTGACGGACAGCATGTTGTGCATCCACCAGTCGAAGCGCTTGTCCGGGTGCTCCGCGTCCGGCGTCCAGCCGAAATCCGCCGGGTAGATGTCCGTCGTGAGGCGCGACTCGAAGCCATGGAGCTGGTCGGCGCCGATGAAATGCATTTTTCCGCTCAGGATCGTGTCGTAGCCGCGCAGCCGCAGGTAATGGGCAAAGGTCGGAGTCTCGGAGTGGAACTCCGCCGCGTTGTCGTAGGCGCCGATCCGGGAAGGGAGCTGACCGGACATGAACAGAAATCGGGCGGGCGCGCACAAGGGGCTGTTGCTGTAAGCGTTGAGGAAGACCGTGCCTTCCTCCGCCAGACGGTCGAGGTTCGGGGTCCTCGCCGTGTGCCCTCCGTATTGGCGCAGGGCTTTCGCCGATAGCTGATCCATCATGATCACGAGGATGTTGGGAAGCGTGCGGCGGGCCGTTGCTGTCATGTTGGATTCCGGGCGGCGATGGGTTTGGAAAGGTGAGTGGGCGTCGGTCCCTGGGGAGGCGGTCCGCCCCCGGACTCGCCTCAATCTGCCCGGCGCCGCGACGACCTGCAAACGAGTTTTCCTGGTGCTGAGCCACAACGCGGCTAATACCGGCCGGCTGATACTCCCCGTGCAGTCGCGCGCGCGCCTCGACCGCCGAGCCCTCTCGTCAAAGACGTGTCCGGGCTGGTGGTATGATCATCACTCGAGCTCGCTGTCGACATCCCCACTATGAATCACGTCTTTTACAGGCACACGAGAATGCAGCCGTCGAGGGCTGTCCGCGGCGACGGCCCATATGTCATCGACGAGAACGGCAGGCGCTATCTCGATGCGTCCGGCGGGGCCGCGGTCTCGTGCCTCGGGCACAGCCAGGCGGACGTCATCCAGGCCATCAAGAAGCAGGTCGACGCGATTCCGTACGCCCACACGGCTTTCTTCACCACCGAAGCGGCGGAGTCCCTGGCGGACTTCCTGTGCGAGCGTGCCCGTTGTCTCGAGCGCGTGTACTTCGTGTCGGGGGGGTCGGAGGCGGTGGAGGCGGGGCTCAAGCTCGCGCGGCAGTATTACCTGGAGCGGGGAGAGCCAGGGCGGCGGCATTTCATCGCCCGGCGGCAGAGCTACCACGGCAACACCCTCGGCGCCTTGTCGGTGGGCGGCAACCAGTGGCGTCGGGCCCCGTTCGAGCCGGTGCTGATCGAGGCCCACCACATCTCACCCTGCTACGCGTACCGCGACAGGCTGCCCACCGAGGACCTCGAGGCCTACGGACGCCGGGTCGCCGACGAGCTGGAAACCAGGATCCTGGAGCTGGGTCCGAAGACCGTTCTGGCGTTCATCGCCGAGCCCGTGGTGGGCGCCACCGCCGGCGCAGTGCCGCCGGTGCCGGGCTACTTCAAGCGCATCCGCGAGATCTGCACCCGATACGATGTCCTGCTGATGCTGGACGAGGTGATGTGTGGCATGGGGCGAACGGGAACCCTGTTCGCCTACGAGCAGGAAGGCATCGAGCCGGACATGGTGGCCATCGCCAAGGGCCTCGGCGCGGGATACCAGCCCATTGGGGCGCTGATGGTGAGCGGGCGCATTTACGAGGCCATCGCCGGCGGCACCGGCTTCTTCCAGCACGGCCACACCTACATGGGGCACCCGACCGCGTGCGCCGCGGCGCTGGCGGTGCAGCGCGTCATCGAGCGGGACGGGCTGCTCCGGAACGTACAGCAGATGGGGGAGCGCCTGCGCACTGGTCTCGAGCGGCGCTTCGCCGGGCACCCCAACGTTGGCGATATCCGCGGCCGGGGGCTGTTCTACGGCCTGGAGCTGGTGGCGGACCGGGACGCCAAGACACCTTTCGCTCCGGGGACCCAGATCCACGCCGTATTCAAGAGCCGTGCCATGGACCATGGGCTGATCACCTATCCCATGAGCGGCACCATCAACGGCCGCGAGGGCCATCACATCCTGCTGGCGCCACCGTATATCATCGACGATTCGCACGTCGCCGAGATCCTCGACAAGCTGGAGCTTGCCTTGAACGAGGCGATCGAGAGCGTGCAGCAGGCCTGATGGATCCGGAGCCCCTGATCCTCACGGTGGCGCCCAACGGCGCCTACAAGACGAAAGCCGACCACCCGGCCCTGCCCGTGACGCCGGATGAGCTTGCCGCCACGGCGGCAAGCTGCCTGGACGCCGGAGCCGCCATGATCCATCTGCACGTCCGGGATGAGAACGGCGGCCACACGCTGGCCCCGGGTGCCTACAGGAGCGCGATCGACGCCATCCGTGGGGCGGTCGGCGACAGGCTCGTGATCCAGGCGACCAGCGAGTCGGCCCGGGTTTACGGGCCGGAGCAGCAGATGCAGGCGATTCGCGAGCTGCGCCCGGAGTCGGTATCTCTGGCGCTCAGGGAACTGATTCCGGAAGAGGGGTACGAGCCGCTCGCCTGCGACTTCTTTCGATGGCTGGAAAGCCAGGGCTGCATCACCCAGTACATTCTCTACTCCGACGCGGAAGTCGCCTGGTATCGCGCGCTGGCCGGGCGAGCCGTGATTCCCGACTCACCGCACTGGCTGCTGTTCGTGCTCGGGCGCTACACCAGCGGTCAGCAGTCCCGGCCGACCGATTTGCTGCCCTTTCTGGTCGAGCCTCCCGACCGGCCCTGGAGCATCTGCGCCTTCGGCAGTAGCGAGCACGCTTGCGCCGTAGCCGCCGCGGCCCTGGGCGGCCACGTCAGGGTGGGGTTCGAAAACAATCTCTACCTGAAAGAGGGCTCGACGGCTTCCCGCAATGCCGAGCTGGTTGCGCAGGCGGCGGATGCCGCCAGGATGCTGAACCGGCCACTGATGGACGCCGACGGCCTGCGGCAGCTATTTGCCGCCTAGGGGGAACTCTGATTAATCGTTTACGTTGTCATTGCGAGCGCAGCGAAGCAATCCAGGATGCCTGCCATTGCACGCCTTCTGGATTGCTTCGTCGCGTCGCTCCTCGCAATGACAGCATTAGTCAGAGCTTCCCCTAGTCCCGGGGCTTCGTCTCCAGGCGCCTCAGTATCGCCGCGGCGTCGTCCGCTTCCTGCCAGGTGGCGATCCGGGTGATGATCGCCAACGCCACGCCGTGGGCCGCGCCCAGATACGAGGCGAGAGCGCTCAATTCGGACTCCACCTTGCCGACAAAGCGGCGGGCGCCGGAATCGTCGGTCTCGGGAAGCACCAGGAGAAACTCCTCGTCGTCCCATACGCCCGCATAATCCGTGTTGCGCATACTGTCGGCGAGCCGGTTCGCCAACTGCAGGCGGATATCGGGTCCGGCGGTAGCGAGACCCAGCACGCGGACGAGAACGCAGGACAGGGGATTCCCGTAGCGGGTGGTGCGGGCGACCTCGCTCATCAGGGCGCGGTAGATCCTGCCGGAAGTGAGCAACCCGGTTTCGCTGTCCCGGTCGCGCAGCTCTCGAAGCAGGGAGGCCTCGCCTTCACGGCTCTTGGATACGGTGTTCATACGCCTAGTGTACGCGTTCTCCGGCGGCTGGCTTTCCATCCGTCGCGTCCTGCCGGCCGCCCTTCAGCTCCTCGGGCCGGGGCGGCTATCGCGGGGGCGAACATCAACGCGTCGACCTACGGACCAGCCTTCCTTCCCCGCGCCGTAAGCCCGTCGGGACGGAAACCCGACCTACCCCCCCTTGAGCTGCGGCATCAAGGTCAGGCGGTCGTTGTCCTCGAGCTTTCGCTGCCCGCGGCTCCCGGGCGGTACGACTTCATCGTTCACGATCGCGAGCAGCTCGTCGGGGGCCTCCTCGACGCCCAGTCTCGCCATGGCCTCGGCGACCGTCATGGCCTGTTCCGACTCGATCACGCTGCCGCCGCCCGCTCTCGCGTAGCGCTTGAGCTCGCCGCTGAGCTTGATCTCGATTCGCATCAGATCTCGAGCCTCTTCAACACATCGTCCGGAATGCTGCCGTCGCCGTTCCAACCTCTGAGCTCGTAGTACTCCCTGAGCATCTTGTCGAGCTCGCAAACCTTTCCCTTGGCCGTGCCGCCGGGCGCGGGGGTTTCCAGCAGGCGCCTGGGCAGCGTGTCATCGGCACCGGTGAACCCGGCCCGCTCGTTGAAATGCCGCTCGAGGTTCCAGATCCGCTCGCCCATCTCCCGCAGATCCTGCTTGGTCCAGGCCCGTCCGCAGGCGGCGTTGAGCAACTCGCGGTAGTCGTCCATCTCCCATCCGCCGCCGAGGGGAAATACGCACAGGCCGGAGGAGTCCACCACCGCGATGGCGTCCTGGGAATTGCGGATCGGTTTGGCCTTGCCGTTGCCGGACTGGTCGGTGGTGTCCTCCTTGAACGCGTCGTGCTTCATGTGGCAGGCACCGCGGTTGCTCGTGGCGTAACCCAGGCCCATGCCCTGCAGGGCGCGGGAGTCGTAGCCCGCGAACTCCTGGCCCTTGACGTGCATGGCGACCTCGGGGTGGCCGTACTTCTCGCACAGTCGCCGGGACCCCAGGGCGAGCACCTGTCCGAAGCCTTCGTACTTGCCGGTCTTCTCGATCATGATACACAGGGCTTCGGCGCTGCCGAACTTCAGCTCCACGCCGTCCGTTTCTTCTTTGCTGATCACGCCCATCTCGTACAGCTCCATCGCGGCCGCGAGGGTGCCGCCGAAGGAGATGGGGTCCATGCCGTGCTCGTTGGTGAGAAAGCCGGCGAAGGTGAGAGCGTCGATGTCGTCGACCCCCACCATCGGCCCGAAGGCGAAGGCGGTCTCGTATTCCAGGCCGCCCCCGGCTTTCTGGTACTCCGGCCGGTCCTTGACCGTCCAGTGGTCCGGGTTGACATGGCTGACCCGCTGGCAGGCGATGGTGCAGCCGAAGCAGGCCGCGTTCTGAATCATGTTGCGGTGGCCGTCCGGGCCGCGCGCCCACATGGCGTCGGCGTCGACCTTGTCGGCGCCGACGAACTGCACGGCCTGGAAATTCCGTGTCGGCAGGCCGCCGTAAGTGTTCATGTACTCCATCATCGCCTGGGTGCCATTGTGGGACAGGCTCTTGCGGCTGCGGCTCGTCGCCAGCTTCTCGTTGGTCCGCCGGACCACTTCGAGGAACTCCAATGGATCGGCGACCGAGGTGCCGCGGGTGCCGCGCACGGAGACCGCCTTCAGGTTCTTGCTCCCCATCACCGCCCCGACGCCGGTGCGGCCCGCGGCCCGGTCGGTGTCGTTCATGACGCAGGCGTAGCGCACGCCGCACTCGCCGGCCCGGCCGATGGAGGCGATCTTGATCTGGGGATCCTGGTGCTTTGCGTGGATCCAGTCTTCCGTGTGCCAGACGGTGGTGCCCCAGATCTCTTCAGCCGGGAGGATCTCGGCGCCGTCGTCCTCGATATGGAGGTAGACGGGCTTCTCGGCGCGCCCGCGGATCATGACGAGGTCATAGCCGGCGTTCTTCAGCTCGGCACCGAAACGGCCGCCGGAATTGGAGCAGGCGATAGTGTTGGTGAGCGCTCCCTTGGTAATGACCGAGTAGCGGGAGCTGGTGGAAGCGCTGGTGGCCGTCAGCGGACCGGTGGCGAAAATCAGCACGTTTTCGGGGCCCATGGCATCCGCGGCGGGATCCATGTTCTCGTAGAGATACTTGCTCCCCAGGCCCCGCTGGCCGATGTAGCGGTCGGCCCAGGTCATGTCGAGCGGCTCGGCCCGCACGGTGCCGCCGCTCAAATCCACATTCAAAATTCGTTTTTGCCAGCCCATTCAGCCTCCTATAATAGAGATGAGTCGTCGGGCAAAGTTCGACAAGGCCGATTTTCGGCGATTTTCCCGGCGATCACAATGAACGCCAGACGTCTCGCGACCGCCGGAACGCCCGGACGTCGCGGAGACAACCATCACTCAAGGTGATTTTCACATGACCGACGCCGCCTCCGACCTCAAGAGCAAAGACATCCAGTACAGCCTCCACCCTTACACGCACCTGGCGGTGCACGAGGAGAAGGGGCCGCTGACCATAGAGCGCGGGGAGGACATCTATATCTGGGACAGCGAGGGCAGACGCTATATAGAGGGTCTGGCGGGACTGTGGTGCGTGTCCCTGGGCTTCAGCGAGAAGCGTCTCGTCGAGGCCGCCCGGCGACAGCTCGAAGTGTTGCCTTACACGCATACCTTCGCCCACCGTTCCAGCCCGCCGGTGATCGAGCTGTACGAGAAGCTCATCAGCATGGCGCCGGAGCCCATGTCCAGGGTGTTCTTCGTCAACTCGGGCTCGGAGGCGGTGGACACCGCCATCAAGTTCGTCTGGTACTACAACAACGCTCTGGGCCGTCGCGACAAGAAGAAGGTCATCTCCCGCAAGCGCGGCTACCACGGTGTCACGATCGCAGGCGGCAGCCTGACCGCCATTCCGCTGATGCAGAACGACTTCGACCTGCCCCTGGAGCGCTTCCTGCACACCGACACGCCGGGCTTTTATCGCTACGGCGAGAAGGGCGAGTCCGAGGAGAACTTCGCCACCCGCATGGCGGACAACCTGGACCGTCTGATCCAGGACGAGGGTCCCGACACGGTGGCGGCGCTGATCGCCGAGCCGGTCATGGGTGCGGGGGGGGTGATCCCGCCGCCGCGGACCTATTTCGAGAAGATTCAGAAAGTCCTGAAGAAGCACGACGTGCTGCTGATCGCCGACGAGGTGATCTGCGGATTCGGCCGCACGGGAAGCATGTGGGGCTCACAAACTTACGGCATCCGGCCCGACATGGTCACCTGCGCCAAGCAGCTCTCCTCGGCTTATATCCCCATCGCCGGCGTCATGATCAGCGACGAGATCTACCGGGTGTTCCGCGAGCAGAGCAAGAAGCTCGGGGCGCTCGGAACCGGGTACACGTACGGGGGACACCCCGTCGCCGCCGCGGTGGCGCTGGAAACCCTGAAGATCTATGAGGAACGTGACATCGTTGCCTACGTGAACGAGATATCTCCCCTTTTCCAGGAGCGCATCAAGGCGTTGGGCGATCATCCGCTGGTGGGGGATGCCCGAAGCGTCGGCTTGATCGGGGGGCTGGAGATCGTGTCCGATAAAGACACGCGGGCACAGTACGATCCGTCGCTGAAAGCCGCGCCGAAGGTCTTCGACAAGGCCCTGGCGGAAGGCCTCGTGGTGCGGGCCCTGCCGGGCGACACGATCGGCGTCTGCCCGCCGCTCATCATCAAGCCGGACCAGATCAACGACCTGTTCGACCGGCTCGAACGGGCCTTTGACGCTGCGCATGATGAGCTGCCCGCCGGCTGAAGCCTACTGACAGGCAGTGATACCGGGCGATGATCCATCAGCAACCGGCAGTGCGGAGGTTCATGCCATGACTAAACGAATTGCCATCATCACCACCGTGTTCCTCCTCGTCGCCGGCGGGCCGGTCCAGGCGGACCAGAACGCCACGAGCCTGGAACCCTTATTCAAGGACCTGGCGACCGCGCAGCACCGCGCGACCGCCCGCCTGATCGTCGGAGAGATCTGGCGTGCCTGGCTGGACAGCGGCAACGAGAAGGTGAATGACGAGCTCCAGGCGGGCATGACCGCCGCGGCCAACGGTGAGCTGGACAGTGCGATCGAGCATTTCACAAAGGTGATCCAGATGGATCCCGGCTTCGCCGAGGGATGGAATCAGCGTGCGACGGCTTACTACCTGAAAGGGGAGTACGCAAAATCCCTGGCGGATATCCACAAGACCCTGAGCCTGGAGCCCCGGCACTTCGGCGCACTTTCCGGGATGGGGCAGATACTCCTGGATGAAGGGAAGGAACGCGCCGCCCTGGCGGCTTTCGAGAAGGTCTTGAAGATCTATCCCCTCGCGCCGGAGGGCGACGAAGTCAAGTTGCTGAAAAAGAAGCTGTTGGGTGACCCGGTTTAGACCCTCCGGACACTCGACCACCAGCGAGCCTGAAATGCACTCTCTTCGGCCGGACCCCCCGCCCTGGGCAGGTTGCCGGTCGGTAACCTGAGCGATGTCCGGGGCCGGTCCGAGTGGCCGCGGTTGCGGGTTCGACCTCGGCCGGAGGTTCTCCTCCCTGCTGCGAAGCATGGGCATCGATTCTCGATTCGACGAGGTGTTTCCCCTTCTGAGTGAGCTCTACTCGGAGCCCGGCCGTCACTACCACAACCTCGATCACGTCTGCCACTGCCTCGCACGGGTGGACGAGGTGCGGGAATACCTTCGCGATACCGATGCCGTGGAGCTCGCCTTGTGGTTTCACGACGCCGTCTACGTTCCCAGCGCCCATGACAACGAACTGCGCAGTGCCTTGTTGTTCGACCGGCTTCTCGGCGTCCACCTGCCGACGGAGCGGGCGGACCGGATACACACCATGATCATGGCGACGGTTCACCCGAGCGGGGCCCGGGACGACGACTCACGCTTCGTGGCGGACATAGACCTGTCGGGCTTCGCCCTTCCGCGCCCTGACTTCCTGCGCGCTACCGGCTTGCTGCGCCGGGAATGTCTTCATCTCACCGATTCCGAGTTTCAGCTTGGCACGCTGGCGTTTTTCAAGAAGGTGCTCGCGCGTCCGAGCATCTACCTGACGAAGCATTTTCGGGCGACCCACGAGCAGCCGGCCAGGCGCAACCTCATCGACCTGGTGGAGGAGCTGGAGTTACGGCAGGGCGCCTTGGCGGGGCGGTAGGAGTCCGTGCCCCGAGCCAATGTGGGTCGGCCGGATCCGGAAATGGGGGACAGACCACGGTTTCCGCGCGGGCGGTTGCGGGGCCCGCTGATTTGCAGGCCGCGGCAACCTTGGTCTGTTCCCCATTTTCCACAGAAGATCACCGATAGGTGGACTCGACCTCCACGAAGGTCTCCGCGCAGAAGCCGTTGAAGCGCGTGGCACCGGCGTTGCTGTAGGCGCCGAGCTGACCGATCTCGATCCAGTCGCCTTCCCGGATGTCATCCGGCAGCTCGCATTTGTCGGGCAGGACATCCATCGAATCGCAGGTTGGACCATAGACGGTGAACATCCGCGCCCCGGAGGAGAGCTCGCCGTGCAGACGAATCGCCCGCATGGGCAGCCGGATGCGCGTCAATACCAGCTCGGACAGGCTGCCATAGATACCGTCATTGATGTATATCGAGTTTTCCTTGCGCAGGAGCACCTGGGTGAGCAGAGAACAGTAGTCCGTGACCAGCGCCCGTCCCGGCTCGCACATGAGGATGATGTCCTTGTCGAGGCCGAGGCGCTTCAGCTCACCCGTGACCGTGGCAAAATAGTCCTGAAGCGGTGCGATGGTTTGCCCGGGATAGTAGGCCGGGAATCCGCCGCCGACGTCGAGGTAATCCACATGGACACCGGCTTGCTCCATGACCCGCGCACACAGGGCGATGGCGTCGCTGTAGGCCTGAGCGGACAAGCATTGCGAGCCGACATGGAAGGCGAGCCCGCATTGCAGCCCTCGCTCGTGCACCGCCGACAGCAGCGCCACGGCCTCGTCGAACGGTGCCCCGAACTTCGAGGCAAGATCGAACAGTACCTTGGTCTCGCTGGTCTTCAGGCGCACATGGATCACGATATCCCCGGCGGCGCCGAGACACTGCCTGATCTTTTCCAACTCCGAAGCATGGTCCACGACGAAATGACGCACGGCGTAGACCTCATAGGCGGTCCTGATGACCGCCCGGGCCTTCGCCGGGTTCATGAAATACGCTTCCGCCTCTGGATGCGTCTCCCGTATCTGGGCGATCTCGGCCAGTGAGGCGGTGTCGAAATGCCGAACGCCGGCGTTGTACAAGGTATCGATGATCCTGGAATACGGGTTGCACTTCACCGCGTAGAGGACCCGCCCGGGGAACGCCCCCAGGAATTTCCGGGCGTGCTCGCCCAGGCCGGCCAGGTCCAGACAATAGATGGGGTAGCTGGGCCTCAGCGCTTCGGCGACTGCACGGGCGTCGGCGTAGATCTTTCTCGTGGGCATATCGGTCCCTGGGGGCTTCAGTAGTCGAACGCGCGGCCTGCTGTCGGCGAAGCGCGCTGTGAACCGCAATTGCAGAGGGGACAATCGCTGCTTTGTAATCTGCTACGACATCACCAAAACATCAAGCGCCGGGCCGGTTCGCGCCCTGCCGGGATGCGAGCCGGGGGCAAGACGTCCCCGCAAGGCGACGTCTGCGGCGACCCAGTCTCCCTGGCCTGCGCTGTCACGAGTTACGAAAGTCCGCCAACCTTTTTTTCTGGCGTCCCTTCTCATCGAAGTTCTCCGGGGCCAGCCAGGACTCGAATGCCTGCTTCATGGCTGGCCACTCCTTATCCAGAATGGAAAACCACGCGGTGTCCCGGTTTCTGCTCTTGTAGATCGTCGCCTGGCGGAATATTCCTTCGTAACCGAATCCGAGGCGCAGTGCCGCTGTGCGGGAACGGGCGTTGAGGGCGTCGCATTTCCATTCATAGCGGCGGTAGCCCAGCTCGAAGACGCGCCGCATCATCAGGTACATGGCTTCCGTCGCGGCCGGCGTCCCCTGCAGCAGCGGCGAGTAGTTGATATGGCCCACCTCGATGAAGCCGCTTGCCGGAGTAATGCGCAGATAGCTCGCGACGCCGACTGCTTTTCCTGCCGCTGTATCCACGATGGCGTGAAACAGAGGGTCGTCCCCCAGGCATTGCGCCTCCATCCAGGTGCGGTAGGCGCGGACATCGGGAAACGGGCCGTAGGGGAGATAGGTCCAGTTGCCGCCCTGCCTGTCCACGGCGTTGGCCTCGAATAGCTGCTCGGCGTGTCGGTCCGGGTCGAGGTGCTCGATGCGGCACAACCGGCCCGTCATGGAATCATGGGGCGGCCGCGGCGGCTCGCGCCAATCCGGGACGGGATCTCCGATGGGTTGCCCCAACTCGTTGGTCTGTGTCACGACTGTCTCGCCTGGTAGTTGGTTGTTCCGGGCCGGGACCGGCCTCTCCTTCTCGAGATTCTATCCCGCCGCGATACGTTAGCCACGCCGACACCACTGCCGGCATGGAATTCGTCCGCTGCAGGCGGGCCTCCAGCCGGCTACGGGGGTGCCGGCCCGAAGAGCGGCTGTCGGAATGAATCCCGACCCACAGCGTCCTTCTATCCGGGTCCAGTGTGGGCCGACCGGATCTCGCTCCCGGCGATCTCCTGCACTTCCCGCATCCATGTGGGTCGGAATTCATTCCGACGAATGCGTGTGCGCCGCGGGCGTATTGTTGTCGGTATGAATGCCTACACGGGATCGCCGCAGGAGCGGATTCTTTCATACAACTCGTCCGTAAGAGAAATCCCGTGCTCGTCTGCCTTCCTCGCAAGCTCCAGCCGCTCTCTCCCCGGTATATGACAACCCAAGGAGGCGAGCCGGAGGAGAAAGGCGTCAATCCGCTTCGAGGCGGTGCCACCACCCATCACCTCGAGATCCATGGCCAGCATCCACTGGCCTACGTCGGGACAGGCCGATCCTTCCGCAAAGGACGGTGCGTCCATGGACCAGTTCGCTCCGGCCAGCCCGGCGGCCAGCAGCTCCACGAGCAGGGCGATGTTGGACCCCTTGTAGCCGCCGAAAGCCTTGAAAGACCCTTCCAGGGCCGCGGCCGGGTCTTCGGTCGGCCGGCCGTCACGATCGAGGGCCCAGTCTCCCGGGATCGATTCGCCCCGGTCCTGCGCGGCCCGCACGTCCACCAGCGTGCAGGCGCTGGTCGACTGGTCGATCACGAGCGGTGGTCCGGCCTCGCGGGGAAGCGCGAAGGCGATGGGATTGGTGCTGAACACGGGCCGTCGCGCCCCGGACGCCGCGACGGCGGCGGGCCCGGCGTTGGTGGCGGCGATGGCTGCGAAGCCGAGGCGCGCCAGCCGCTCCGGAAAGTAGCCCAGCGCGCCGCAGGTGTAGGTGTTCCGAATGGTCATCACCGCCGCGCCCTGCGTGTCGACCATGGAGGTGAGCTTCTCGAGCGCCTGATCGAAGGCGTAGTGCGCGAACCCCGAATGAGCATCCACTGCCAGAAGACCCGGCTTGACTCGCGTAATCTCAGGCTCGACGCGGCCGTTCACCGCTCCCCGTCGCAGCGCATCGCAGTAATAGGGCAGGTGCTCGAGCCCGACATTCAATCTGTCCATTGCGTGAGCGGCGACCACCGAGCGGGCCACCGACTCCGCGGGCGCGGGATCGGCGCCGCTCGCGATCAGGGCGCGGGTCGCGAGCGCCAGTGCCTGTTCGATGGTCAATGAATGTCCCATGGGGTTCATGGCGAGATTGCAGTCTTCCCCAGGCAGCGCCGGTCCACAGGCGCCGCAACGAACGTGGAGGAATCACGGCGTTGCTCGTATAGACTATACACGATGCACCGCCTGCAAAAGCCCGAGACTTTCCTCATCCTGCTCGCCGCGCTGTTGTCGCTGTCCTTCTCGGTGTGGCAGGTGCTGCTGAACAACTTCGCCGTCGAGCGGGCCGGCTTCACCGGCGTCGAGATCGGTATCCTGCAGAGCCTGCGCGAGGTGCCCGGCTTCCTCGCCTTCACGGCCGTGTTCGTGATGTTGTTCCTGCGCGAGCAGCGGTTCGCACTCCTGTCCGTGGCGCTCCTCGGCGTGGGGGTCGCGGCGACGGGCTTCTGGCCGAGCGCGCTCGGGCTGTATATCACCACCGTCGTCATGTCGACGGGGTTCCACTACTACTACACCCTGCAGCAGTCCCTGACGCTGCAGTGGGTCGACAGGGCCCGCTCGCCGCTGGTGATGGGCCGGCAAGCCTCCGCGGGCTCCATCGCGGCCCTGGCCGCCTTCGCCTCCATCTGGGTATGCCGGGAGCTGTTCGCCGTCGACTACATCTGGCTGTATCTGGCGGCCGGCGGCGTGGCGGTGGTGGGTGCAATGGTCGCCTGGACAGTATTTCCACAGTTCCCTCACATCGTGCCGCAGCACAAGCACCTGCTTCTCCGTCGGCGTTACTGGCTGTATTACGCCCTGACCTTCCTGAGCGGAGCGCGCCGCCAGATCTTCATGGTGTTCGCCGGCTTTCTGATGGTGGAGAAGTTCGGTTTCTCCGTTGCGAGCATCGCCTTGCTGTTCCTGATCAACCATCTGATCAATGCCGTGGTGGCACCGACGGTCGGGCGGCTGATTGCGCGTTTCGGCGAGCGTACTGCCTTGATCTGCGAGTACGTGGGTCTGATCTTCGTATTCACCATGTACGCCTTCGTGTCCGTGGCGTGGGTGGCGGCAAGCCTCTACGTGCTGGATCAGCTCTTGTTCGCCATGGCGATCGGCATCAGGACCTACTTCCACAAGATCGCGGACCCGGCGGACATCGCCTCCACCGCCGGCGTCTCCTTCACCATCAATCACATCGCCGCGGTGGCGATACCGGTGACCATGGGCTTCGTCTGGCTCCGCTCCCCGGCCATCGTCTTCCTGTGCGGAACGGGCGTGGCATGCGTATCACTGTTGCTGGCCCTGCTGGTGCCCCGTCATCCCGGGCCCGGCAACGAGGTGCGATGGCTCTCCCCCGCGCGGCTGGAGGGGGTGGTCGACGCCATGGTGCCAGGCGGCAAGGGCTTCGAATCGAAGTAGACTCCCGCGCGCCTTGAGCGAGACGGATTCTTTGTGTCCGAGCCCCGAGCGGTCGACAGGACCCGGAACAGCATCGACAACACCAGGGCGTTCAGCAGGTGCCAGATGAAATGCGTACCCGTCGGCAGCCAGGTGCACACCTCGCCGTCGATGGTCCTGAAGAGCAATGACGCGGTGAACAGCAGCGTGGCCAGGGCCATGAGCCGCCATGTCGCCGCGCCAGCGGTGAAACTCCAGACCGCCAGAGTTCCCAGAGCGAGCATTGCGGGCAGGTAGAAAATCGAGCCGTGGAGCAGGTGCGGGCTTGTCGATGCGGCAAACAGCCTGGACGCTGCGAAGAACAGCGTCACGACGATCACCGATACGGTGATCGTGAGCAGGACCTGACGGCGCAGGAAGCTATAGATATAGAGGTGAATGAACAACAGGATCGGCACCACGTCGAACTCCTTCGCCCAGGAGGTATGAAGGCTGTGCCACAAGGCGCTGCCGATGCCGATCACGACGATCAGCAGCGCGGCCCCCCACAGATCCCAGCCGCGAAAACCGATTCCGAGGCGGCGGCACCGCGCCAATGCCCAGATGCCCGCCACGAGAAACCCGACATTGGACACCAGGTTGGCGGGCTCGGCCCACATGCCGGGGTCGAGACGCTCGCAGTAGATGAGAAACTGAGTGGACAAGGATCGAGTCCGGGGGATTTCCTGAAGCCGAGTTTAGCAAAGGTAGTGCGCGCAACCGCGACGAGTTGGAGGCCGGGAGCCGTACGGATCCCGTTCCCGACGACCTCCGGCACTTCCCACATCCCTGTGGGTCGGAATTTATTCCGACTGAGGAGGAGTTGCCGGGCTGACGCCCGACCTGCATTGACAGGGCAAGGGAGTATCGGGGGAGGGCGGGATTCGGTACCCTGTGGCCCATGAAGACCAGGCTGGAACGCGTGCACTCCACCTGCCCGCACGACTGTCCCAGCGCCTGCGCGCTGGAGGTCGAGAGGTTGGACGCACACACCATCGGGAGAGTCTACGGCGCGAAGGACAATCCCTACACGGCGGGAACGCTGTGCGCCAAAGTGGGCCGGTACGCCGAGCGGGTGCACCATCCCGACCGCCTCGCGAGGCCTCTCAGGCGGATCGGCGCCAAGGGCGAGCGCAGCGCGTTCGAGCCGATTTCCTGGGAGCAGGCTCTCGATGAAGTCGCCGAGCAGTTCACCCGCGCCGTCCAGGCCCACGGCAGCGAGACGGTCTGGCCCTACTTCTACGCCGGCACCATGGGGTTGGTGCAGCGCGACAGCGTCGAGCTCTTCCGGCACCTGTTCCACTACTCCCGCCAGCACTCGACGATCTGCAGCGAGCTCAGCAGCAACGGCTATGTGGCCGGCACCGGGACACTGCGCGGCGTGGATCCCCGCGAGATCGCCGACAGCGATCTGGTTGTCGTCTGGGGTGGCAATCCGGTGTATACCCAGGTGAACCTGATGCACCACGTGACCCTGGCGCGACGGGAGCGCGGCGCGCGGCTGGTGGTGGTCGACCCCTACCGCACCGCCACGGCGGAGAAGGCGGACCTGCATCTCATGGTCCGCCCAGGCACGGACGCGGCGCTCGCCTGCGCCGTCATGCACGTGCTGTTCCGCGACGGGTATGCCGACCGCGATTATCTCGAACGGTACACGGACGTCCCCGGGGAGCTGGAGCGGCACCTGGAAGCGCGGACGCCGGGCTGGGCGGCCGCCATTACCGGCGTCGACGAAGACGACATCGAAACCTTCGGCCGCTGGTACGGCGAGACGCCGAGGTCTTACCTGCGCCTCGGCTACGGCTTCTCGCGCTCGCGCAATGGCGCCGCGAGCATGCACGCCGCTCTGTGCCTGCCCGCGGTCACAGGAGCGTGGCGGCATCGAGGCGGTGGGGCGCTGCAGTCCAACAAGTGGTTGTATCCGATCGACAAGACGCTGATCGAGGGACTGGACGTGAAGGACGAGTCGATTCGCATCCTGGACCAGTCGCGCATCGGCCCGGTCCTGGCGGGCGAGCGTCGGGACCTTGGCGATGGACCCCCCGTCACCGCCATGATCATTCAGAACACCAATCCACTGGTTGTCTGCCCCGAGTCGGCGCGGGTGCGCCGGGGCTTCTTGCGTGATGACCTGTTCGTCTGCGTACACGAGCAGTTCATGACCGAAACGGCCCGATACGCCGACGTCGTGCTGCCCGCCACGACGTTCCTGGAGCACACCGACATGTACATCGGCAACGGACACACTTTCCTGCAGGTCACGAAGCCCGTCATAGAGCCGTACGCCGAATGCCGCAGCAACCACTGGGTGCTGTCCGAGCTCGCACGTCGCCTCGGCGGCTCGCATCCGGGCTTCGAGATGGACACCTGGACCTTGATGGACGAGACCCTGAAGCGGTCCGGTCTGCCCGGCGCCGCGGAGATCCACGACAGCCACTGGCACGATTGTGCTCTGGATTTCGAGCGCGCGCACTTTCTCGACGGGTTCGCGACACCGGATCGCCGCTTCCATTTCAAGGCCGACTGGAAAGCCCTGGGCCCTCAGCACGACGCCTTGTCGGCCCTGCCGGACTACAACGCGGCCATCGATGCGGCGACCGGGGAGAGACCTTTTCGCCTCGTTGCGGCGCCGGCGCGTAACTACCTGAATACCAGCTTCACCGAGACTCCGACGTCGAGGAAGCGCGAGAAGCGTCCGACCCTGTTCATGCATCCACTGGACTGCGGCGCCATGCGGATCTCGGAAGGGGATCTGGTGCGCATCGGCAACGATCTGTCTTCATTGCGAATTCGCGTCGAGCCTTTCGACGGGCTGCAGCAAGGTGTCGTGGTCTGCGAAAGCGTCTGGCCGAGTGAGGCCTTCGAGGACGGTATCGGCATCAACGCCCTGGTGAGCGCTGATCCAGGGCACCCCAACGGCGGCGCGGTGTTCCACGATACTGCAGTGTGGATAACGAGAGCGTGAGTCCACTGGCTTGCGGAGTCGTCTTTAGTCCGGAGGCCGAATGCTACAATGACGTCGTCTCAATGCGAGGTGACCTGGAGGAGCGACTATGGATCTCGGGCTGAACGGCCGGCAAGCGATTGTCTGCGCGGCCAGCAAGGGTCTGGGGCGCGGCTGCGCCGAGGCTCTTGCCGCCGAAGGCGTCAACTTGGTTATCAATGCGCGCGGGGCCGAGGAGTTGGAGCGGCTCGCCGGGCACATACGCAGCAGCTATGGCGTCGACGTGGTTGCCGTGGCCGCCGACATCACCACCGAAGCAGGGCGGGAAGCGGTGCTGTCCCACTGTCCGCAGCCGGACATCCTCGTAAACAATGCGGGCGGCCCGCCACCGGGCGACTTCCGTGACTGGGGACGGGAGGACTGGATCGCGGCCGTGGACGCGAACATGCTGACGCCCATCGAGCTCATCAAGGCCACGGTCGACGGCATGATGGAGCGCGGCTTCGGCCGCGTGGTGAATATCACCTCGTCAGCGGTGAAGGCGCCCATCAGTGATCTTGGCCTGTCCAACGGCGCGCGCAGCGGCCTGACCGGCTTCGTGGCCGGGATCGCGCGGCAGACGGTCAAGCGCAACGTGACCATCAACAATCTGTTGCCAGGCTCGTTCGACACGGACAGGCTGAAGAGCAACGTCGCCTCGGCCGCGAGGAAGGAAGGCAAGCCCGTCGACGAGCTGTGGGAAGCGCGCCGCAGTGCCAGCCCGGCGGGCAGATTCGGCGAGCCCATGGAATTCGGCAGGACCTGCGCGTTCCTCTGCAGCATGCACGCCGGTTACATCACCGGACAGAATATCCTGATCGACGGTGGGGCGTATCCGGGGACCTTCTAGGGAAGCTCTGATTAATGCTGTCATTGCGAGGAGCGACGCGACGAAGCAATCCAGAAAGCGTGGAATGGCCAGGCGGCCTGGATTGCGTCGCTGCGCTCGCAATGACAACGTAAGCCATTAATCAGAGCTTCCCTAGTAAGAAATCCCTGGTCATACAAGTCTGGCCCAAGTCCGAGCGCCGCTGTCGGAATGAATTCCGACCCACAGGGATGTGGGGAGTGCCGGAGACCGCCAGGAGCGGGGATCCGGCCGACCCGCAGGCGGGCTTCGATCCGTGGCACCTGTGGGTCGCGCTTCAGCCCGACATAGGCGTGTGCCATCCCGAACTCTGCAGTCGACACGAATGTCGACCCGCGTCGGGCGGCGTGA
>JBAUWJ010000193.1:0-3704 GCA_049583715.1 Arenicellales bacterium
GTGGATGCGTCGGGGGACGCGGGGGGTGGGGACATCAACATCGGTGGTGACTACCAGGGCAAGGGGGAGCGGCTGCAGTCGCGGACGACGACGGTGGGTCAGAATGTGACGATCCGCTCGGATGCGACGGGCAAGGGGGATGCGGGGAGGGTAGTGGTGTGGTCGAAGGGCACGACGCGCTACAGTGGGAGCATCAGTGCCAGGGGCGGGCCGCAGGGTGGCGATGGCGGGCAGGTGGAGGTGTCGGGGAAGGCGAACCTGGGGTTCTGGGGCACGGTGGATGCAGGGGCCACCCAGGGCTCCCCAGGCAGCTTGCTGCTGGATCCCGATCACCTGACCATCATCGATGCCCAGGAGAGGGCAGGCGACCTCGACGCGGATCCGCTGTGCGCCCGCAACCAGGGTAACTGTTATCTGCCGGTTCCGCAGGTCATCAGCGATGGGCTGACCGCAGAGCAGTTCCAGGAGCTTGGCATCGATCCCGACCCCGAGACCCGGTTCGACGAGGTGAGCTGGGGCCGCCTGCAGCGCCTCGTCGAAGCGACGGGCCTGGGGATCGTGCTGCAGGCCGACGGAAACGTGGCCATCGCGCCGCTCAACGGCACGGTGAGCACGCCGGGCTCCCCCATTGGCGGCACGGAGGGCTGGACCATGACTCTGGCTCTGGCGAACCCGGCAAGTCTGCGGTTCAGTGGCAATGCTCTGTCCATCACCTCAACGCACGGCGATATCGTGTTCGAGAACCCCAATGACAACCTGGCGGTGTACGGAGGCTACATGAGCTTCTCCGCGCCCGAGGGAGAGCTTCACCTGGGCAACCTGTACGGGCTCGGGCCGACCGGGGGAACCGCCGGAGGTGGAAGCTGGCGCTACAGCTCCGTGTTGTTGAGCGCAGGGGGGGATATCGACGTGGGGACCATCGATACGCGCAATGATCCAGGCCGGTTCGCGGACCCGCTGACCGGTGCCCCGCAAGCCCAGCCGCTGTTGCTCAACAGTTCGGATCCCGTGGACTACGGTGACCTCGACGCCCAAACTCTGTTCTCCGACCCGTATACCGGCGGGTTTGTGGACATAGAGAGTACTGACGGCAACATCAATATTACGGGTCCCGTCTATACCGGGGGCAGCTACTTCTCGGCCTCCACCGGGGCTGGCGGAACCTTCACGGCCACCGACATCGACACCGGCGCAGACCGGCTCCTGGTACGACACTTCGCCGGCGATACGCCGCGGCTCAATACCCTGAACGCCAGTGGCGTGTCCATCACTGCTGACAAGATCACCTTTGATACCATCCACGCATACGCGGTGGACCTCGAAGCACTCAACGACGGGCCGGACGCCGTTACCGGCGCGGTGACGATCGATGATTTTTCGGAACTCGACGTCCAAAATGTGATTCTGGAGTCGTTTGATATTGGTTTTCTCGGCGCCGAAGGCGGCCCGGACCCCATCGCGGTGCCGCTGACTTCGAGCGCTTCCCTGTTTCCGACAAGGGTTCAATCTGAGGGACCGCTGCAAATTCCGGTACCCCGGGGGAACAGCACTTCCCCGACAGGGGTTGTCGTGACCGGGATCACATTCATACCAAACACCCAGATGCCGGCGTCCACCGTGCCGGGTCCAGGTGCGGCGGGCGAATCGCCCATCACCGTCGGACTGTCGGTGTTCGGGGACACCCGGCAATCCGGCGGGCAGGCGAAAGGCGGGGAGCCGGCCGGTGAGAGGAAGAAGGAGGGCGAGGGTCGCAAAGGGGAAAGCAAGACCGCCCAGGGAAAAGGAAAAGCCGAAAAGAAGGCCGAAGACGAATGCACGGGCAGGAAGCGGTTGGCCTGGCTGACGGGGGGGGGCCACAGCGCGGTCCAGGACATTGATTGGGGACAGAGACCGGGTGTAGGCGCGTACCCGACTGAGACGGAGGATGTATTCACAACGGACAGGTGCGCCTTCCAGAAGCAGGTGAGGTCGGCAAATGCGGCCACGTCTGGATAACCCGGCACCGATCCGCTGGTGGGCTTGGCTGCTGCTGGCTGGAATCGTGCTCGCGGGCGGCCGGGCGCACGCCGGCCAGCCGCCCGCTTACCCCATGGCCGACGTCGACCTCAATGCCCACATCGACCGGACCACGGGCATCGATTTCGATCCGAAAAGGAACTGGCTGGTGACGGCCTCGGACGATCGCAGCATCAGAGTCTGGGACGCCGCCAACGGGCGGCTGGTGCGCACCATCTGGGTGCCGCGGGACGAGCGCAAGGACGGCGAGCTGTACGCGCTGTCCATAGATCCGGGCACTACCACCGCGGCGGTGGGCGGCTGGACGGGCTACGACTGGGATGGCTCGATGTCCATCTATGTCGTCAACCTCGAGACCGGGAAGTTCATCGGGCGTATCAGAGGCTTCGAGGAGCGTATCACCAGCCTGGCCTACTCGAGGGACGGCTCGAAGCTGGCGGTGATGCTGCTCAACGGGCATTTGCTGGTTCTCTCGGTCCCCGGCTACAAGGTCGAGTCGGACAGCAAGCTGTGCAAGACGACCTCGTACCGCGTCGATTTCGGTCCGCAGAATCATCTCGTGGCCAATTGCTTCGACGGCTACGTCCGCCTGTACGACGAGAATCTTCACCTCTTGGCGAAGCGTGAGATCCTTCCCGGGAAGCGGCCCGGCGCGGTCCGCTTCTCGCCGGACGGCAAGCTGATCGCGGTGGGCTTCTTCGACAGCAACCAGGTGCAGGTGGTCGACGCCAGCACCCTCGAGACGGCGTACGCCCCGGATACCCGTGCGGCAAAGGGCATGCCGCTGTTCGCCGTGGAGTGGTCGCAGGACGGCAGCACGCTGTACGCGGCGGGCGATCTCAAGCGCAACGGGCACTACCGCATCATCAGGTGGGACAAGGGCGGAAAAGGCCCGCCCGTGGAGTTTGATGCGAGCACCAAACGCATGCTCCGGCTCCGGGCCCTTCCGAACGGGGCGCTGGCCTACACCTCCATGGAGCACGGCGTCGTCGTGGTGGAGGCCGACGACAAGGCACGCTTCGACGACCGGCCTTCCCTGTACGATTACCAGTGGCAGCAGACGCGGCTGCTGGTGTCCGAAAACGGCAAGACCGTCGCTTTCGGCGTGGATCATGAAGGCAAGCGGTTCGGCGTCTTCTCCCTGGAGCGCCGCAGCCTGGCCATCGTCTCCCATCCCGATCCCAGCCTACGACCGCCGCTCGTAAAGTACCCGGGCCTGGACGTCACCGACTGGCACAAGTCCTATCATCCCAAGTTCAACGGCCGGCCGATCAAGCTTGCTGGGGAGCAGCAAAGTCATTCCCTTGCGATCGACAGGAAAGGCCGGTTCTTCGTTCTGGGCCTGGACTCGGAGCTCCGGGCCTACAACCCGGACGGCAGCGTGCGCTGGAGCGTGTATCCCTCGTCGGGCCCCTACACCGTCAACCTGAGCGGCGACGGCACCCTGGTGGTGGCCGGTTGCCAGGACGGCACCATCCGCTGGTACCGGGCGAAGGACGGCAAGCGGATCCTGTCCCTGTTTCCGCACGGCGACGGCAAGGACTGGGTGGCCTGGACACCGACCGGCCACTTCATGTCGTCGCCGAACGGTGACCGCTACATCGGCTGGCAGCTCAACAACGGGCCCGACAAGGCCGCGGACTTCTACAGCGCCTGGCAGTTCGAGCGGGTGTTGTACCGGCCGGACC
>JBAUWJ010000194.1:0-1675 GCA_049583715.1 Arenicellales bacterium
TCAACTCCTGGACGACGATCGTGGAGCTCATGTCGATCTACAAGCGCCTGCGGGCTTTCGAGGCGACGATACGCGGCGAGCCCCTGCCGGCCATCGATCTTCGCTACATCGAGCGCAGGCCCGACGACCCGGATCCGGCCTGAGCGGCGCCGCGTCCGGCGCCCGGCCGCACATGCGATCGGCGATCTTCCTTGCACCTGCCGGTGAGCCCCCGGCATGATGTCCCGCAGCGGATAGGGCGCCCGTGCGGCGCGCCGGCTCCGCAAGGGATGGCTCGACCTGATCGACGAGACTGCTCAATAATCCACGAGACAACTGCAACAACCCGGGAACACCTATGGAAATCACCGAACGGTCCGACATCCTCCAAGCGGCAAGCCGGATATACGCCGGCTGCCTCGCATCGGGAAAGATAACGCCCAGCAACCAGGGCGACGCCATCCGCTACTCGGTGCACGTCGCCGTGGCGCTGGCACAGACGGTCCAGAAGCGGAACATATTCGATGAAGGAGGAGACGTCCCCTTTCCGTGGTGATACCCCTGACGTGGGAGTGAGCCTGCGGCGGCAGCTTCCCGCCCTCGCTTACCTTTCCCGGCGGTTCCGATCGGACGGCGCGGCCTCGGCGCCGGACAGTGCGCTGCGAACGTGCACCAGCCGCTGCACGGTGGTGATCGTGGCGAGCACGGCGAGCACCGCGATCGCAGCGCCGAGAACGTCGAAGACGAGGCCGGCCGCGATGAGAACGACCCGCTCCGTACGGGTTGCGAGGCCGCCCTTGCAGGCTACCCCGAGACCCTCCGCACGAGCCCGCGTGTAGCTCACCATGAAGGAAGAGAGGAGCGCGTAGGCGCTGCCGGCAGCAGCCAGCTCCATGCCGTGGTGCGCGAAGTGATAGACGGCGGCGGTCAACAGCAATCCTTCCGAGATACGGTCCAGGGAGGAATCGAGAAAAGCACCCGTACGACCCGCCATACCCTGGTGACGGGCGAGCGCCCCGTCGAGCAGATCCAGGGCACTGCCGAGCAGAAAGACGACACCCGCGGCGCGCAAGGCGCCGCCGGCCAGGCACGCCGCGGCTGCGGCGGATACCAGGAGTCCGACGACGGTCAGGAGATCGGGCGTCACCCCCAGCCGGGCGAGCAGACCGGTGAGCGGCTCGCTCAGGGTGTTGGCTCGGCGGTGAAGCCGTTCACGCTGCTGCTCGAGATTCATGCGCGGATTCCGGGCCGGACGGGACAGTGGACCCGGGGAAGCAGCCGCCCGCGGAGCGTGACCAGGCGGCGAAGTGGGTTCGCTCCATCCATGGGAGAAGCATAACGGCGTCCATCGGCAAACGCCACGCCGCCAACTTGCCGGTGTCGTCGTGCCGTGCAATGAAATCAATGCAGCCGGCGCCGCCTTCCGTAGAAGCGGTTCGTAGCGGTAAATGTCCCCGCGCGGACCCGCGCGAACCGCCTCAGCTCGACATAGTGTTCGCGACCCAGCGGTGGAAGTGGTGGTTCGCCTCGTCCATCACCGGCGAGAACAGGCCGCCGTCGAAGGCGGGGGACTGGCGCCCGAGCTGCATGCCCTCCACCACGCCAACGTCCTCCGCGAAGACGGTGCGCCAGGAGCTCTGAAGAGAACGGCGGGTGGCCTCGGAGCTCTCTTCGCTGCGGTCCCCGTCCACGAAAT
>JBAUWJ010000195.1:0-18637 GCA_049583715.1 Arenicellales bacterium
CTGGTGAGCGAGGTGAAGCGGCTCCGGAACGGCATACGGGAGCACCGCGACAGCTCCGGGCACGAGCTCTGCTGGTATCACCCCGACCTGTGGCGACTCCTGCCTGAAAAGACGGACCCGCTGCCGACCGTCCCCGAGTGGTCGAAATTCATGGAGGGCTGCGTGCGCTACCGGCAGTCGCTGGATGACCAGGCGCCGAATGCGCCCAGGACGGATGCGTCGTACGAGGATTGAGTGACACGATCGATGAGAATTCGCCGGCGATGCTGAAGAGGATTGAAGCAGGCGCTCTCGAAGTTGCCTATCTCGAGCAAGGCCCCGCGACGGGCACGCCGGTGCTGCTGCTGCACGGTTTCCCCTACGACGTCCACGCCTATGACGAGGTCGTTCCCATCCTGGCGGCGCAGGGATGCCGGGTGGTCGTCCCCTGGCTGCGGGGCTACGGCGAGACACGGTTCCTGTCCGCCGATACGCCGCGCTCGGGGCAGCAGGCGGTGCTCGCCCACGACCTGCTGGCCCTGATGGATTCGCTCGCGATCCCGAGCGCCGTGCTCGCCGGCTACGATTGGGGCGGTCGCGCCGCCTGTATCGTCGCCGCCCTGTGGCCGGAGCGGGCACGTGCACTGGTGACGGGAGGAGGCTACAACATTCAGGACATCCCGGGCTCGATCGAGCCGGCGGTCCCGGAGGACGAGCACCGCTACTGGTACCAGTACTACTTTCACGGCGAGCGCGGCAGGGCGGGATTGACCCGCTACCGCCGCGAGATGTGCCGGCTGCTGTGGCGGCTGTGGTCCCCGAACTGGAGCTTCTCCGACGAAACCCTGGACGCGACCGTCGAATCCTTCGACAACCCCGATTTCGTCGACGTGGTGATTCACTCCTACCGCCACCGCTTCGGTCTGGTGCCTGGAGACCCGGCGGTCGAGGAAACGGAACGGCTGCTGGCCGCCGGACCAAACATCGCGGTGCCGACGATTTCCATCGACGGTGACGCGGACGGGGTCATGCCCACGAGCGGCTCCGAGGGTCACCAGCGTTTCTTCACGGCCCGCTACGAGCGCCGGGTACTTCCCGCTATCGGTCACAACGCCCCGCAGGAAGCGCCGCGCGACTTCGCCGATGCGGTCCTGTCGCTGGTCAGGCAGGCATGATTCGATTCATCTCTTCCGTCGAGGCCGATGCATAAGAGCAGACTGGGCACACTGGTTATCGATTGCCAGACCGACGACCTCGACGCGGACGCCGGGTTCTGGAGCAAGGCCCTCGGCGGCGAAGTGGTCACCCGCCGCGAGCCCGGCGACGAGATCTATCGGGGCCTGGCCACGGATCCGGCGCGGCCGAAGATTCTCATACAGAAAGTGACCCATCCGAGCCGCGTGCATCTCGACATCGAGACCGACGACATCGAGGCTGAAGTCGCGCGCCTGGAGCGGCTGGGGGCGAGAAGGATCGAGAAGGTGCGTCACTGGTGGGTGCTCGAAGCGCCGACCGGGCACCGCTTCTGCGTGGTTGGGCGGCAACGCCTCGATTTCGAGACCGCGGCCAAGGCCTGGCAGGAGGTAGATCCGGGACACCCTCGATGAAGATCAGGCAGCTCCACGCGGCGGACGCGCGGACCTACCAGAGCCTTCGACTGCTGGCGCTCCGCGAGAGTCCAGCTGCCTTCAGCGCCAGCTACGAAGACGAGGTCGAGCGCTCCGTCGAGGAGGTCGCCGCGCGTCTGGCGCCCGCAGCGGACGGCTCGGTCCGCACGCTCGGCATCTTCGAGGATGACGAGCTGCGCGGGTTCGTCGCCGTCGTTCATCCACAGCGGAAGACGCTGCGCCACTCCGTCGAGCTCGCCGGTATCTACGTCGCCCCTGCGGCGCGCCGCCGCGGACTGGGCGGCGCCCTGCTCCAGGCCGCCATCGCTCACGCGTGGTCCCTGGACGAGGTGCGCCGGATCAAGCTCGGTGTCAACGAGGCCAACGCCGCCGCCAGGGCGCTTTACCGATCGGCGGGCTTCGAGCACGTCGGCGTCGAGCCGGACGAGTTGAACATCGAGGGCAGGCTCTACGACGTGGAGCGCTACGCCCTCACTCGCGACGGAGGAACCC
The DNA here is from genome assembly GCA_049583715.1 of Arenicellales bacterium. Taxonomy (GTDB): domain Bacteria; phylum Pseudomonadota; class Gammaproteobacteria; order Arenicellales; family JAANXG01; genus JAANXG01. The sequence continues at coordinate 2,100 of JBAUWJ010000195.1, forward strand.
GATGAGCCTATGCTCACCCCCACGAAGCTGATCTACCTGCCGGGAGCGGGCGGAAGCCCGGGCTTCTGGCAGCCCGTCGCCGATCGCCTCGCGCACCTGGGCTCGGCGAGTCTTCTCGGCTGGCCGGGCTTCGGCGATGTCCCGCCCGATCCGGGCGTCAACGGCATTGAAGACCTGGTCGACATGGTGTGCAGTGAGCTCGACCAGCCCTCGGCCCTCATCGCGCAATCCATGGGTGGAGTCGTCGCGGTTCGGGCCGCGCTGCGGAGTCCCGACAGGATCACGCACCTCGTTCTCGTTGCCACGTCCGGCGGCGTGGACATGTCCGGCACCGGCGCGGAGGACTGGCGAGTGTCCTTCCTCGAGTCGAAGCCTTCATACCCGCGGTGGTTCGCGGATTACCGCGGGGACCTGTCCGCCGAGCTGGCGAAGATCCGCGCACCCGCCCTCCTGCTCTGGGGCGGTGCCGACGCCATCAGCCCGGTGGCCGTGGGCAAGAGGCTCGCCTCACTCCTGCCGAACGCTGCGATGCACGTCGTGCCGGGCGGCGATCACGCGCTCGCCCGCGAGCGGGCTCCGGAGGTCGCATCACTGATCGCCGGACACATTACAGGCTCGCCTTGACCGCCGGAACATTCGCACATTTCTCCAACACGCTTGAATGAATCATGGAACCGACCCGCGAAACCGAAAGCGACCTTGTGGCCGTCCAGGCCGAGCTGATCGAAAGAGAGCCCCTGTTCCACCGCCCCGAGCACGGCACGACGCGCGAGGCCTTCGAAGCCATGACTGCGGAAGATTTCTGGGAGGTGGGCGCTTCCGGGCGCCGATACAGCCGCGAGTTCGTCATCGACACGCTGCTCGAGCGGCACGCGACGCCTCACGAGGACGACTGGCGAACGGAAGACTTCTATTGCCAGGAGCCGTCACCGGGCTTTTACCTGTTGACCTACACACTACACCAGGCTGCGCGCGTTACCCGGCGAGCCACCCTCTGGCGACGTGCGAAGGGAAGCTGGGTCGCCGTCTACCACCAGGGAACGATAGTAGAGGCTTGAAACGCCGCGCACGTGGTTGTAAGCCGACGCCGGTGCGGTCGTGACATGTCCTCAGAACATGAAGACGCCGGGTAGAATGTTCCTTCTCCCTGAGGGAGAAGGACAGGATGAGGGGTCGTACGATAGAGAAGTGATCCGGCTTCGATCCCCTCACTCCAACCCTCTCCCGCAGGGAGAGGGAGTTTGTGGAACGGCAAGGGCTATCATCCTCGAGGTGGCGGAGGCGTTCGGTTCCGTTGCAAATGAGACGCACACCGTGGAGAGACGAATTCGATGACGACGACGTACACGGGAGGCTGCCACTGCGGGAAGGTAAGGTACCGGGTCACCGGGCCGGACACGCTCACCGTCTCGCAGTGCAATTGCTCCATCTGCGGCAAGTCCGGGTACCTGGCCCTGATCGTTGAGCGGGATCAGTTCGAGCTCCTTCAGGGCGAGAAGCATCTCACGCAATACCAGTTCAACAGCTTCACCGCGAAGCACCTGTTCTGCTCGCATTGCGGCATCAAGTCCTTCTACGTGCCGCGCTCGTATCCCGAAGGCATCAGCGTGAACGCGCGGTGCCTCGACTCGCCTTCGGTCGGGGACATGATAGTCAAGAGGTTCGACGGACAGCATTGGGAGACCCAGTATCCCAAGGGTCGGTCGGAGTCCCCCGGTTGATGCAAGCGGCCCATCGATGCAACCCTCAACCCGCGACTCTGGCGGCCCCGTTGCGCGACCCGGGATAAGGTGCCATCCTGAAGCGACATTCCGCAGATGGACGCAGCCGCCCGACTCGTGTCCCAGGAACAAGCGACTATGCAGCTATCAGAACCCTACCGGACGAGGCCGATCCGCTTCCTCGACCTCTGGACCCTCGGCAACTGGCGCATGAAGGCCTACGGTATCGTTTACGGCCGCGGACAACCGGCCGAGGAGCTGGTCCACGCCGCCCGCCGCACGGCCGTCGAGCGCCTCGAAACCACCGCTGCGCGCACGAACCACTACGGTGTCGGATTCGTCGGCATCCATCAGGGCAAGACCGGCAACTTCGTCTTCGTCGACTGGTGGGCGGACGAGAACGAGCTGCATCACCACGTCTACGTCTCTCCCCTCGAGCGGGCCACCGACCTCGAATACATGACTCCCACGGGCCTCGCGGCCTGTGCCTGGGATCTCTTCCTCATCGGCCACGAACGCGACGCCTGGGTGAGCAATGTCCTGGCTTCCGGCGCGCCGGACCTGGATGGCTACCTCCAGGCAAGGCTCGACGCCGATGCGTGACGAGCTCGAAAGGCCCGGGTCGACTCCCGCCGCGCAGGCGTACATGCTCATGCGGCCATACAGCCGCTGGAGTCACTGACCACCATGACTGTACTCGGACTGCATCACTACAATATCCACGCGCCGCGTGACCTCCTCCCCGGGGTCCGCGACTTCTATGTGGACATCCTCGGCCTGGTCGAAGGCTCCCGCCCGCCGTTCAGGAGTTTCGGTTACTGGCTCTACGCCGGAGACCGGCCCATCGTTCACCTCAGCGCGGACGAAGCGTCTCCCACCGCCGCCGACAACCGCAGCGCCATAGACCACGTTGCCTTCGCCTGCGCGGATTTCGACGCCACGTGCCGGAGACTGAAGTCGAAGGCAATCGACTTCACCGTTGCCGAGGTGCCGGGTGAGGGGTTCCGGCAGGTGTTCTTCACGGACCCGCTCGGAAACGGAATCGAGCTCAGCTTTGCGCCGCACCAGGGGCAGCGAAACGCGCCGCGCCGCATGCGAGATACGGGGGCGAACGGCGGCTCGATCTCGACGTGATTTCTTGCGTCCCTCTGCCGGCGTTGCTTTTCAAGCGTTGGACGGCAGCGCCCTTCATACCGCAGATTCATGATGAATATCCCGGCTCGGAAACACGAAAACCGCAGGATGACACTTCAAAGCTCTACCAAGAATCTTCGCTCTTTCCGCACCGAGTTTACTCCCGTCGTTCTCAATTGCCGAGATAGTGGATTGAGGAATTCCGCGGTGGCGCGGAGCCCCCTCCTTTTACCTCCTCCTACTCCTTCGCTACACTATGGGCTAGACTTCACTGGCCAATAATCCATACATAAGGTAAGGTGCGAACGATGGAAGCTGCGGCTGAGACACAGAGCAGAAGCGGGTACCAATTCGATAGCTTCGAGGCCATGGAGGAGGCGCTGATCAACCTGGTGCGGTGGCCCGAGCCGGGGACCAAGGGACAGGACTGGAAGATCCGCTGCAAGAAGGTCGAGTCCGGGGTCGATCCGAAGTTCGGTCGGTACATTTCCATCACAGGCGTGGGTGGGGATACGGAGTACCATATCTACGAGAAGCTGACGAAAGACAAGGAGGACCCGCGCAGGCTGATCTATAGCTGGGAGCATTTCCGCGATGCGGCGGTGCTGCTGGAGCTGATGATGACCGAGAGCGCGACGATTTTCGGGGGGTCCATGAAGCTGATCATGAAGTGGCTGTCGGATCACGCCCAGTCCATCATAGAGGACACGAAGTTCAAATCCTGATGTTCCGCGCCGCCTGTTGCGCGCGGGGAGCAGAGCCTTGCAGTCCGCAGAAGAGTTTTCTCACATCGACCCCGCCGCGCGGGAGAGCTTCGGGCGCGAGGGGGTGATCTGCCTGCGCGGGGCCATCGGCGAGGAGTGGCTGGCCTGCTGCCGGGAAGGCATCGAGGAAAGCATCGCGCACCCGGGCCGTTTCTTCCGCGACCAGACGCCCGCGGGCTCGCCGGCGCGCTATGTGTTCGATTACTGGAACTGGCGGAACATTCCAGGGTTCAGGAAGCTGGTGCTGGAATCGCCGTTTGCTTCGATGATCGCGGATTTGCTCGAGGCCAGTAAGGTCCACATGCTGATGGACAACTGGTTCCTGCGCGAGGCGGGGGCCACCAACGGCGCACCGTGGCACCACGACGAGCCCTATTTCGATTTCGAGGGCGGGCGCAAGTGCGTGCTGTGGTTCCCGCTCGAGTCCGCATCGCGCGACGAGGGCCTGACGTTTCTCGGGGGCTCCCACCGCTGGGGCAGGCTCTACATGCCGCAGAACTTCCGCGAGCACCGGCCCTTCGACGGCGACCTGCACGATTACCATGCCATCGAGGACTTCGAATCGCACCGCGACCGCTATCTTTCCTGGAACGTCGAGCCCGGCGACTGCCTGATCTTCGACTTCCGCACCCTGCACCGCGCCACCAACCAGACGGACCCGCTGCCAAGAACCATTCGCCGGATGTCCCTGCGCTACGGGGACCAGGATGTCATCTTCAAGCCGCGCGGCCAGTGGACCGAGGAAACCAGCGATTATCTGATCGAGCTCGGCCAGCGCCCCGGGGAGCGGCTCGACTGCGAACTGGTGCCGCTCGTGTATGACCAGGGGTCCGGCCACCTCTAACCTCCCGCTTGCAGTACTGACGCGGGATCATGGGCAAGGGGAAGCGACCCCTCCCGGCAGTGTCAGGAAGTACGGTGCTGGTCGTGGTGTGCGTCCGGATCGCGGCGGCGGCCGAACTTCGGAGCTGATGCGTCCCGGGGCAGCACCGAAGGTCCGACGCAGGGGCTGGCGAGATCTCTGCCCGGATCAGGCGCGGCCCGTCCGGTGCGGCTACGTGGCCGTGAGGTCGTTACAGGTGAACGTGTCCATGCACATGCTCTCCTGGCCGGTGAGTCGTGAGTCCGTGGAGGTAACGACGGCATTGACCGTGCCGCCGCTCGGGAAGTAGGTGTCGCCGCCGCAGTCCTCCGTGCAGACGATATGTGGGCCGGTATCCCCGTTGTAGCCGTTCAGCTCGAGCTCGTAGTGGCCGTTGCTGTCGGTGGTGGCGGTACCGCTGATCGACGTGGGCGTCGATGCCCCGATCAGCGTCGATTCGATGTCGATCTCGATCCCCGACAGGTCTCCGCTCCCGGTGATGTCGCCGCTGACCGTCGGGATCACGTAGGTGTTGGCACCGTCGGTGCAGGCAAACGGGAGGCCGAAGGGACTTGCCTGGAACGAGAGGGTCAGGAGGCAGTTCGCGAACATGGGCGGCTCCCCGGTTGGGGGCTCGGGTGGCGAGGTCTGGGCATGTGCGGGAAGCAGCAGCGATCGGACGATGGGTTTGTGCCAAATGGCTGGCAGGAATATGGCGGAACCGCCCAGTCCGAGGGTGGTCAGGAGACGCCTGCGGGTCGTTCCGGATTCTCCGCTTGTCTCGGTCTCGTGCGTGGCGGTATCGGAGGATCCCGCGCCGGTTTTCATCCCGGGCTTGTTCCCCTTTTTATCGTTTTGCATGCGATAACTCTCCTTCCGGGCGCGTCGTCGTCGGTGACTGCGTCTTGGGTGGTTTGGGGGGTATTAGAAACACCTGGCGTCGCAGAATGCGCCCGGAGAGACGGCGCAACAACGAAATTGCAGCGAGTGGCGACTTGCCGGTGGCGAGCGGAGAGTTGGCGACCGTGAACGGAAAGTCCGTGCTTTCCGGGGCGCAGTCAGCCGGCGGAGCGTGCCTCCTTTTCAGCTAAAGGACTTGATCAAGCCGGCGAGAGCCCGCCGGCGCCGGCGGCTCATGCGCAGCTCGGTGCCGTCTTTGAGGATGACCGCGTAGTCGCCTTGGAAGAGGGCTTCGAGGGAGTCGATCTGCTCGACGTTGACGATGGTCGAGCGGTGGATGCGCGCGAAATGTCTGCGGGGAAGCTGGTTTTCCAGGGAGCTCAGCGACTCGCGGATGGTGTGGCTGCGGCTGCCGATGTGGAGCCTCACGCAGTAATCATCCGCTTCGATCCAGCTAATCTGCCTGACGTTGAAGACCTTGAACTTGTTCCCGATCTTCAGTGTGAAGCGCTCGAGTGCATCCTGCCGGATCGAAGCCTTTTCACCGCCAGCGGGTTCCGTGAACCGGAGGCTGCGTTCCAGGGTGAGTGTGCCGCGGGCGCGCTGCATCGCCTTGCGGAATCGCTCGTTCGTGAACGGTTTCAAAACATAGTCGACGGCGTTCGACTCGAAGGCCGGAATGGCATACCGCTCGTAAGCGGTGACGAAAACCACCTTTGGAATCGCCCCCGTGCCGACGTCCTCGATCACCCCCATTCCGCCGCGGCCCGGCATGGCGATGTCCAGGAAGACGAGATCCGGGCGAAGTTTCCGGATCCGCGACACGGCCTCGAGTCCGTCGGCGGCCTCGCCGACGACCTCGACGTCCTTCTCGTCCTCCAGCAACGCGCATATCCCGCGGCGCGCGTGAGGCTCGTCGTCCACGACCAGCACCCGGATGGTTTCGTTCATCCATCCACCTGCGCCGGCGGCGAGGTCGCCGGGCCGTTACCCATGGGGATGGACAGGATCGCCCGCGCGCGCCTCCCGTCGTGGACGAGCTCGAACCCGGCGCGGTCTCCATACAGCTCGTGCAGTCTCGACCGGGTGTTGGTGAGGCCGATCCCGTGGCCGGTGCTGCTATCGTCATCCTCGGACGTGGCATCGTTGGAGATCTCCAGGACCAGCGAATCCCCCTGCGTGCGGGCGCTCACTTCCACCCTGCAGCGTCCGGTCACCTTGGCGACGCCGTGCTTGATGGCGTTCTCGGCGATGGGCTGCAGCATGAGGGTCGGAACCCTGGAAGGCAGGAGCGAATCGTCCACGCGGCGCTCGATTTCGAGGCGGTCCTCGAACCTGAAGCGCTGGACATTCAGGTACAGCTCACAGAACTTGAGCTCCTGCTCCAGCGTGACCGTGTCCTCGCCCTCGAACTCCAGGATGCAGCGGAACAGCTCGCCCAGCAGAACGACCATGTTCTGCGCCTTGGCGGTCTCGCCCACGCGGATCAGCATCGCGACCGTGTTCAGCACGTTGAACAGGAAGTGCGGCTTGAGCTGCAGCTTCAGCGCCCGTAGCTGGGCGTCGGCGAGCTGGGCGCGCAGCTCGGAGGCTTTGCGCTCGCTTTCGTGAAGGGCGGTGCGGGCCGCGACCTCTTCGCTGATGTCCCTGACCATGCCTTCTATGTAAAGCAGCTCGCCGTCCGGGCCGAACGTGCCGCGGGACTTCTCCGCCACCCAGCCTATCGACCCGTCCCGGCGCCGGATTCTGTACTCCCAGTAAGGCAGGCCGTCCGGATGACTGCGGATCGCGTCCAGAAACCGCTCTCTGTCCTTGGGATCCGCGTATAGGTCCGTGGCGATGTTCGTGATTTCCTCGAAAGCCCGGTCGGGCTCCGGACAGCCCAGGATGCGGGCCGCCTCGGGGTTGAGGACCACGAACTTTCCGTCCGGCGTGCTCTGATAGATGCCGAAGATGGCGTTCTGGAAGATGGATCGGTAACGGTGCTCCGACTGCGCCAGCGCCATCTCGGCTTCCTTCTGCCGGGTCACGTCGCTGATGAATCCCTCCACCGCCTCGAGCTGGCCGTTAGCACCGAAGACGCCCTGGCCCTGTTCGAACGCCCACTTGATCTGGCCGTCTTTCGTTTCGAGGCGATAGCTCAACTGGTAGGGGCGCCGCGCCGTCAGAGCCTCCTCCAGCATTTGCCGGGCGGACTCGGCGTCCTGTGGATGTACCAGCTTGAGAATGGTCCGCTCCGGGTTGCGGACCAGCTCATCCGGCATCCAGCCCGTCAGTGCGAGGGCGCCCTCACTGGCATACTCGATGGTCCAGTTGCCGTCGTTCGCGAACCTGTAGGCCATGCCCGGCAGGTTCTTGAGCAGCGTTGAGAGAAATTGGCGGCCTCCAACGCGTACGGCGCACTTGCTCGGCACTCGTTATGCCTCTTGTGTCTCTCACCGGTCTTGTCGCCCGGCCATCGGGTCGGGCTTTGGTCCTTCCTGGATCGGTCAATGGTTCCGTCGGCCCATTGTAGGCCCGGGAGGGCCGGAGTGGAAACCTGCCGCGCGGCGGATGAGGCGAAGCAGTCGGAGGGTCGGCGAGCCTATTGCTTTCTTTGGATCTCCTTCTCCAGCCAGTCCTTGAAAGCGGCGACTTTGGGGCGCTGGAGGTGCGACTCGGGGTAGACGAGGTAGTAGGCGAATTTCGTCTTCTGGTTGACCTCGTCCGGGAACGGGCGGATGAGCCGTCCGGCGGCGATGTCCTCCTCGACCAGGGCGAGGGACATGAGCGCTACCCCCTGGCCGTCGATGGCGGCCTGGATCGCGAGGGCGTCGATGCTGAACTGCGGGCCGCGGTCATAGTCGACGTCCTCGACGCCCGCGGCCTTCAGCCACATCCGCCAGTTCGGGGCGGCGTCGCTCTCCATCTTCCATTGCGTATGCAGCAAGGTGTGGTGGCGCAGGTCCTCGGGCCTGCGCAGCGGGTGCTCGTGCTCCAGCAGTCGGGGACTGCACACCGGCACGGCCACTTCCGCGATCAGGCACTCCGATACCAGGCCCGGGTATCGTCCCCGCCCGTAGCGCATCGCGATGTCGACATTGTCCCGCCTGAAGTCCGCCCGGGTGTCCGTGGCGTCGAGGCGGATGTCGTAGTCGGGATGGGCACGCCGAAATCGGTCCAGCCGGGGCACCAGCCACTTGGCCCCGAAGGAGGGCGCCACGCTCACGGTCAGGATCCGGTTGTCCTGGCGACCGCGCAGGATCCGGCCGACCTCCGCGAGCTTGTCGAAGCCTTCCTGAAGGACAGGCAGCACGAGCTGGCCCGAGTCCGTGAGTATCAGGGCCCGGGTCAACCGCTTGAAGAGCTGCACCCCGAAGTACTCCTCCAGGGATTTGACCTGCTGGCTGACCGCGGCCGGGGTCACGTTCAGCTCCTCGGCCGCCTTGGTGAAGCTGAGGTACCGGGCTGCGGCCTCAAAGGCCCGCAAGCCGTTCAGTGGAGGTAATCGTCGTGCCATATATGATTAAGAATTACTTAACTATAAGTCTATATATTCTCGTTTGTCAGAACACGAAAAGTCACCAATAATAGCTGTCAATGGCGTTGCAGTACCGTTAACGGCGCTTAATTATTACTAAATCATTAAGCGCCACCGATGTCAATATGAAGGAGGTTCTCATGATGTGGCTGGCAGAATTTTTCAATGGCAGGTATTCCCCCGAGGAGATCAAACGGGGGGAGCGGCGCCTGGAGATCGCTCGCTTCGAGCAGGAGGCTCTGAAGATGCGCTCCGAGTACGTGGCCGGGACAATCTCCAGGGCGGGACGTGCCTTGGCCGGGTCCGCGGTTCGGCTCGGGCGGACAGTCAAGGCTCTCGGGCTGAGAGTGTGGGAGGACATGGAGCGTGGCCGGCGCATGACGCAGGCGATCAACGAGCTGAGTGCCCTTGATGACCTGGCTCTCAGGGACATTGGACTGGTCCGCAGCGGGATTCGGTCGGCGGTGTACGAGCTCGAGGAGCGCAATGGGACCCGGCGGAGGCGTTCGACTGCTGACGCCGCGCCCGTGGCGCGGGAGAAGGCGGCTGAAGCGAAGTCCACGGGGCGCGGGGCGGATCGTGCTCAGTGGGATCGGGCCGCCTGATCGGGCTCCGGAGTGAGATTTGGAATGGGCGGACGCTGTCCGTGACAGCGGTGCAGCCCGGAGCAGTCGAAGCGGTCAACCGCAATTCACGTGGGCGAGGGGTTCCCTCTGCCGCTGGTGGGCTGGGGTGAGGGTGCTCCCAAACGCTGCCCCTCACCCCGGCCCTCTCCCGGAGGGAGAGGGAGTGATGTCCCCTCTCCCGCTGGCGGGAGAGGGTTAGGGTGAGGGTGGTTCCCAAACCCTGCCCCCTCACCCCAGCCCGGAGGGAGAGGGAGCACATTAAGAGAGGGGACTCTACTGCAGATACTCTGCGAGGCCGTAGAAGGAGCGGCAAGATCATGAATTATTTTTCGAATCAATTGATGAGCGCGGTCGACCCGATTTCGAAAGGGCCCGGCGCGAGGGCGGAGGGCGTGCTCGCCAAAGTGAACTACCTGATCCCGCCGCTCGGCCGGAACAAGGTCTATGTCGTGCCCCTGGGAGCGGGGGCGCCCAGGCGTACGGCGGAGTACGCGCTGACGCCCGTGACGATCCACAATGCGCGGAGCCTCGAGCGCCCGCCTGTATTGGACGAGCAAGGCTTCGCTGTCGATCGGCAGCGGTCCGCGGTGAAGGACTTCATGGACGATGAGGAAGTGACCTCGGTCTATTACGCCGAGATGGAACGCCTGGTCCGTCGGGCGACCGGAGCGTCGGAGGTACTGGTGTTCGATCACAACATCCGCATTGACGACGGCACGGGGACTGCCGGGAGCCGGATACCGGTGCGGATCGTGCACAACGACTACACCGAGGGCTCGGGTCCGCGGCGACTCGAGGCCCTGCTTGGCAGGGAACGGGCCGCCGCGCGGTTGCGAAAGCGCTTCGCCGTCGTGAACGTGTGGCGTTCCATCGAAGGCGTGGTGGAGACGGCGCCGCTTGGGCTGATCGACGCGGCCAGCGTCCGTCGCTCGGATCTCGTGGCCACGGACCTCGTCTATCCCGACAGGGTCGGGGAGATCTACGAGGTCGCCGGCAACCCGGCGCATCGATGGTTCTACTTTCCGCGAATGGAAGAGGGTGAGGTGCTGTTCATCAAGGGATTCGACTCACGGAGCGACATCGCGCGATTCACGCCGCACTCCGCTTTCGATGATCCGGACACACCGGCGGACGCGCCGCCGCGCAAGAGTATAGAGACTCGCTCTCTCGTCTTCTATTGAAACCCCGGTGCGATTCCGGGGTCTCATGAATCATCCTCCTCGGTCGCTTCCCTCGCCGGTGAATGCCGGCGGGGGAAGGCGGCTTCTTCCCTGCCTTCGGGACGTGGGGAGTGCCGGGGGTCGCCGGGAGCGAGATTGCCGACCCACGGCAACTCCTACATATTCGGATAGTTCGGTCCGTCGCCGCCCTGGGGAGTCACCCAGACGATGTTCTGGGTCGGATCCTTGATGTCGCAGGTCTTGCAGTGCACGCAGTTGGCGGCGTTGATCTGCAGATATGGCTCGTTGTTGTCGTCGTTGACGATCTCGTAAACTCCGGCCGGACAGTAGCGCTGCTCCGGTGCCTGGTACTCGGCGAGATTCACCCTGACCGGCACCGTCTCGTCCTTCAGCGTCAGATGCACCGGCTGGTTCTCCTCGTGGACGGTGTTGGACAGGAACACCGAGGACAGCCGATCGAAGCTGATCTTGCCGTCGGGCTTCGGATAGTCGATCCGCTTGCTCTGCGACGCCGGCTTCAAGGTCTCGTTGTCGGCGTGCGGATGTCGCATCGTCCACGGCGCGCGGCCGCGAAGCAGCACCTGGTCCAGGCCGGTGTACAAGGTGCCGCCGACCAGCCCCCACTTGAACGACGGGCGCACGTTGCGGGCCCGCTTGAGTTCCTCGTACACCCAGCTCTCCTGGAAGGCCGATGTGAACTCGCCGAGCTCGTCCCGGGCGCGGCCCGCCTGCAGGGCCTCGAAGGCGGTCTCGGCCGCGATCATGCCGGACTTCATCGCGGTGTGGCTGCCCTTGATCTTGGGCATGTTCAGGGTGCCCGCCTCGCAGCCTACCAGCAGCCCGCCCGGGAAGGTCATCTTCGGCAGGCTCTGCAGACCGCCCTCGTTCAGCGCTCGTGCGCCGTACGCGATGCGCTTGCCGCCCTCGAAGTAGTGCCGGATGGCGGGATGGGTCTTGAAGCGCTGAAACTCCTTGAAGGGGTTCAGCCAGGGATTGGTGTAGTCGAGGCCCACCACGAACCCGACCGCGACCTGGTTGTCCTCGAGGTGATAGAGGAAGGAGCCGCCGTAAGTGTCGTTCTTGAGCGGCCAGCCGGCGGTGTGCACCACCCGGCCCTGGTGATGCTTCTCCGGCTCGATGCGCCACAACTCCTTGAGGCCGATCCCGTAGGTCTGCGGATGGCTGGCGTCGCGCAGCTTGAAATGCTCCATCAGCCGGCGGCCGAGATGCCCACGGCAGCCCTCGCAGAAGAACGTGTATTTGGCGTGCAGCTCGATGCCGGGCTCGTAAAGATCGGTCTGCCTGCCTTCGCGGTCCACACCCTTGTCGCCGGTCGCGACGCCCTTGACCGCGCCGTTTTCGTCGAAGAGCACTTCGGCCGCCGCGAAGCCCGGGTAGATCTCGACACCCGCGGCCTCGGCCTGCTCCGCCAGCCAGCGGCACAGGTTGCCGAGGCTGATGATGTAGTTGCCGTGGTTGCGCATCGGCGGCGGCAGAAAGGCGTTCGGCAATTTGAAGGACTTGCTCTTGCCGAGAAACAGGAACTGCTCCTCGGTCACCGGAGCGTTCAGCGGCGCTTTCTTGTCCTGCCAGTCGGGGATCAGCTCGTTCAGCGCACGCGGTTCGAGCACCGCGCCCGACAGGATATGCGCCCCGATCTCGGAGCCCTTCTCCAGGAGGCAAACGTCCAAGTCGCCGCCCTTCTGCTGCGCAAGCTGCTTCAGACGGATCGAGGCGGCGAGGCCGGCGGGCCCGCCCCCGACGATGACGACGTCATACTCCATGGATTCACGTTCCATTACGAGCCTCCGGATAACGGTTCAGGTTCAAGCGGATCGCATGCCTTGAAAGGAAGCGCCCGCCCAGGGGGCGCACCGGCACGCCTTTTCAGGGGAATCCTGCGGATTATAGGCGGCGGGGTCAATGGCGGATTGTCGCGAAGACGACCATTAACGTTGCGCCACGGGTTGCGCGGTGTCGCGGCTCCGTGGAATGATGGCGCGCTCCGAATGAGTGGTGAGGCGCTGTGGTCGCGGGCGGTATCAAGATCAATGCCAAGGGCTCCCTCGTGGAGTATATGGGCCTTCAGTTCGACGCCGTGTCGCATGGCCGGGTTTCGGCGCATATCGAGCTTCGACCTCATCACATGGCGCCGAATGGCTATCTGCACGGCGGTACGATTGTTACGCTCGCGGATACCTGCTGCGGCTACGGCGCCATCGCGTCGCTGCCCGAGAGCGCCGAGAGTTTCACCACCATCGAGCTCAAGACGAACTTCCTCGGCACGGCCAGGCAGGGCATCATCTACTGCGAAGCCGAGCTCGAGCACGGCGGCAGGACCACCCAGGTGTGGCACGCCGAGGTTCGCAGCGACGCGGGTAAGAACGTGGCGTTGTTCCGGTGTACTCAGATGCTGCTCTATCCGAGCCGCTGATTCGAATCGAAACCATCTCAGCAAGAGGAGTGATCTATGAACGTTGATGGTCATGCCGCCATCGTGACCGGGGGGGCGTCCGGAATGGGCGCCGAGACCGCCCGCGCCCTGGCCACCGCCGGCGCGAAAGTCGCTGTCATGGACGTGAACAAGAGCGCTCTCGAGGAGGTCGCCGGCAGGATCGGCGGCGTTGCCGTCGAGTGCGACGTCACCAGCGCCGACAGCGCCGAGGCGGCGGTCGCCGAGGCCAAGGCGGCCCATGGCGCCGCGCGCGTACTGGTGAACTGCGCCGGCATCGCGCCGGCGAAGCGCATCGTCGGTCGCGACGGGCCGATGCCGCTGGAGGATTTCACCCGCGTGATCAACGTGAACCTCGTCGGGACTTTCAACATGATGCGCCTGGTGGCGGCGGACCTGTACAAGGAGGAGGCTCTGGACGAGATCGGCGAGCGCGGCATCATCATCAACACGGCGTCCGTGGCGGCGTTCGAAGGGCAGGTCGGGCAGGCCGCTTACAGCGCCTCGAAGGGCGGCATCGTCTCCCTGACCATCCAGGCGGCGCGCGACCTCTCGGGCATGGGCATTCGCGTCATGACCATCGCTCCCGGCTTCATCGCCACGCCCATGCTGCTCGGCATGCCCCAGGAAGTGCAGGACAGCCTCGCGGCGCAAACACCTTTCCCCAAGCGCTTCGGCCGCGCCGACGAGTACTCCGGCCTGGTCATGCACATCATCGGCAACCAGATGCTGAACGGAGAGGTCATCCGCCTCGACGGCGCCGCGCGCATGCAGGCGAGGTAGCAGGAGGTCGGCCGGATCCCGTTCCCGGCGGTTTCCGGCACTCCCCACATCCGAAGTGGGTCGGCCGGATCTCGTTCCCGACGGTCTCCGGCACTCCCCACATCCGAAGTGGGTCGGAATTTATTCCGGCTGATGCGATTGTCGGAATGAATTCCGACCCACAATGGGCGGTGCGGGGCCCGGATCCGACTCGCTCACTCCTTCGTGAGTGAGCCCACGCCCGGTTGCTCAGCGCTGCCGCTGAAATTGGTGAGTCTGGAAGGCGAGGCACAGCGCCGCACCTTGACTGTCCACGCCAACAGCGCGTACGTGCGGCTCAGGGAGAGTTCGTCGCGTACCTGCGGCTGCGAGGCACTGGCAGACGGCTCTTGACCTCGATGTCCGAAACTTCCGACATGTACTCGCGCCTGACCTGGATCAAGGACAGTCGGTGACCTGGGGGTTAGATTAGGCGTTTCGCGGCCCGGAATCGCCGAGGAGGAAACGCTCGCTCCAGGTAGTTCCCGTCGCCGCAGCGCGCTCAAGCGACTCCTCGCCGGGGGTGCCGCGGCGGGCTCGGCGGCGGGACTGCCTTTCAAGTGGGAAGGGCCGATAGTGCGATCGGTGATGCTTTCCCGCCCATACCCAGACCAGCCTCGGTCCGGACGGTGATTTCTTCGCGAGTATAACCTTTGGCAGGGCTGAGCTCCCTGAAAGATAGCTGGACTGGGCGGTGCCGCCAGCAGAGGCTGTGGATGGCTGCTATCCCTGCGACGCCTGCGCTGGCCGTGTCGATTCAGGCGGGCGTTGTCCCGACCATGTTGATCACGTTGCAGGCGAGTCGGGCGATGGCCTGGGCACCGCGAGCGTGCGTGTCCTCCTCGGGCACGAACTCTACGAAGTCCGCCGCGACAATCCTCGCCCGATCCGCGACGCCGTGTATGACGTCCAGCATCTGCTGGTAGTGCAGGCCGCCGCAGGCAGGCAGGATGACGCCCGGCACCACCGACGGGTCGATGCCGTCCACGTCGATGCTGAGTACGACGTCCGCGCCCGGGGGCACGGCATCCAACGCCTCTTCCAGTCCCTTCCTGTGCACGTCCCTGGCCGTGAATATCCACGCGCCCCAGGCGAGGGCGTCGTCGTAATCCTTGCGCCTCGCGCTGCCGGGGCCGCGGGCCCCGATCTGGACGATGCGCTTGACGTGTCCCATCTCCGAGGCGCGGCGCATGGTGCTGGAGAATCCATGGGTGACGCCGCCCACCTGGTCCCGCCAATCGATGTGGGCGTCCACCTGGACTATCGTGATTTCACTGTGCTTGTGGCCGAGAGCCTGGATGAAAGGAATGGGCACCGAATCGTCGCCGCCGAGAAGAATCGGAACGCAGTGTTTCGCGAGGACCGCACGGGTGGCGGCCTTGATGTTGCCCCGGTTGATTTCTCCGTTCTGCAGGTCCGCCGTGACGTTGCCGACGTCCACGACCGAGGCGCCGGCGAACACCGGCTGAATGGAATCGAAATCCATCTGCTCCGTGCCGGTGCTGTACCAGCTCAAGGCCCGGCGGACGGCGTCGGCGCCGTTGGCGGCATGGCTGGGGGTGCCGGGTTTGTAGGGCGTGCCGTGAGGGGCGCCGATGATGGCGACGTCCGCATCGAGCTCATCGAGGGTGGAGAAGGGGACGCCGCAGAAGGTGGTCTCCGGCTGGAGCTGCATCGTCGTCACGACTCGCTTCCTCCGGCCTCACGGTATTGCTCCGGCCACAGACGCTTCACCACCGGGCTGCCCGGCGCATAGGCGTGACAGGTGCCGATCAGCGACGAGCGCTTGCCGGTCGGCGCCTTGTCCATCTTCATCTTGATGGGCACGATGGTCTGGAAGGCGGTCGTCGCCATCGGCCCGAGCAGCTCCCGCAGGTGCGTGCAGCCCAGGGATCCGCCGATGCGCTCGTTGATCGCGCGCCGCCAGCCGGCGCCGATGCGCAGGCCCCGGATCTCCCTCATGGACGGGGCGGCCTGCGGGCAGACAGTGAACGGCGCGTACTCCGTGCAGGCCTCGGCGTCGTGAATCAGGAAGTCGTCGTCGACGGTGATGCGCACCCACATCTCGTGCACGGGCATGCCGGCGGCGACGTGACCCCGCTCCACGGTGTCGAAGTCGTAGGTCTTCACATCCGTCATGTGTCCCTCGATGTCCCAAAGGCCGTCGCCGCGCCGGTAGCCCCGGCACTCGATGCGTCGCTCATGGATGAGTTCCCGGTCTGCGGGCGTTGATAAAGGCATGTCGGTCCCGTGGCTTGGTTGCAGGAAAGTTGAATCAAGCAATTCTAATCACTGCTGATAATGACGGAAACAGCCCGGTACCCAGGCTGACGCTGCGTCATCTTCATTTCCGAGTCGCCGATTTCGCCGCCTATAGGCGATTTTCCGGCCGGTGTTCCGCTGAGCACAAGCCTCACAGCCGGCGCAGTTGAACGGTCCAGCAGGATGTTGAAAAACGCCATCCTGGCCTTTTTCAACGCGCCGAGCACGGCGCATGTCCGCTACTCGGCTACGCCGAATCAAGCACTTACAGTGCTTGATTCGCGGCGAGACCTCCCTGTCCCGCACTAGCAGGCT
>JBAUWJ010000196.1:0-38730 GCA_049583715.1 Arenicellales bacterium
CGGCGACGAAGATCGACTCGTCGTCGTGCTCACGTCGCCCTCGGAAGACGCCCGACGTCTTCGCTCATCCTCACCTTTCGCAGGCGTGATCTCTCCCAGGGAACGCTGGGCACTGCACAAGGAGTTCAAGGATACCGCGTGAAACGCCGGGATCTCGAGCACATTATTCGTGCTGCCGGGGCAGTCACCGAGTCCGATGAGCTCATCATCATTGGCAGCCAGGCTATTCTCGGGCAATGGCCCGAGGCACCGGTCGAGCTCTTACAGTCCACGGAAGCCGACATCATTCCAGTTGAACACCCGGATCGCGCCGATTTGATCGCCGGGGTGATCGGGGAGGGGTCTCCATTTCACGAACAGTACGGATACTACGCGGACGGAGTGGAGGAACGCACCGCCATTCTTCCACGGGGCTGGAAATCAAGGCTGGTTCCGATAGTCAATCCCAACACCCGAGGCATACGCGGGTTGTGTCTGGATGTCCACGACCTTCTGATTGCGAAGTACTGTGCCGCACGTCCGAAGGATCTGGAATTCACCGCTGCGGTTGCACGACATGGATTAGCCGATGAAGGAACGCTCCTGCAACGACTGACCGAAACAGACCTGGAAGCGGAGAACCGGAAACAGGTACGAGCGCGCATTCAGCGGGATTTTACATAGAGGTTTGAAAGGGCGACGGCAGGGATTATCTCAGCGTGTAGTCGTGGGTTTTCGACTTTCAGAGACCTGACTCATGTTGAATTCGGACCTGGTCTTGGAAAGGTGATGGCTCAGTCTCAGGCTGAGCCGCTACCGCAACGCCACCTGCAATACGACGTCCAGCCCCCTGTACCGCTGCTCTGAGAAACACGTGTTCATGATGCCCGCGCTGCTCGACAGCGCGAAGGGGGCATCATCGTTGCGACGCCGGCTCCCGCGGAGTGCTTCAAGCTCATAGCGCGGGAGGAGATCAATTCCGTCCCTGGCGTCCCCGCTGCGCGACCCGGGCTTCGCCATGGCATTCCGTCCCGCTGCCAAGCCGGTCCCTCAAGGTCCTTCCTTCACCATCGACGGACTGACGGCCCTCAACTGGAAGGCGCGCTGCCCGCAATGAACCGGTGCACGAAGGCGATCTTGCCGCGCACCTCGTCGGAGAGCACGAAGGGATAGGGATCCGGCAGCCCCATGCTGCGATTGAGCGCGTTCATGGCCGTGCTCAGATCGATCCAGCGGTCGATCATGTCCACCGGGTCACCGGGACGCTCGCTGCGCCGGCCGATCTCGAAGCTCGCCGCGGTCTCCAGCGTATCCGTCATGTGCAGGTAGTGAGCCCAGGTCTCGGCCCAGTCCTCCAGGGGATGGGCGCTGGCGTAGGCCGAGACGAAGGCATGCTGGCGGTCCGGCGGTGCGCCTTCCCGGTAGTGGCGTTCCAGGGCCGCGGCGTAGTCAGCGTCCGGGTCCCCGAAGGCTTCCACGAACCGGGCCAGCCACGGCCCCTGGCGAAGCAGCCGCTGGAAGTAGTAGTGCCCGCTCTCGTGCCGAAAATGCCCGAGCAATGTTCGGTAGTGCTCGCGCATGGCGTTGCGCGTGGACTCCCGCTCCGCGTCGTCCGCCTCCAGCACGTTGATGGTGATCATGCCGTCGAGATGACCGGTCTTGACCTCCTTCTCGGCCACGAAGGGGTTGCTGCGCTGGTCCTCCAGGAACTGGAAGCGCAGGTCATACGGGAAGCCACCGCCGCCATCCAGTGGCAGGCCGAAGACCAGAAGCGAGTAAAGCAGGTGCCGCTTCGCCCGCTCCAGCGCGGCCAGCCGATCGACATTGACGGCATTGCCAAGGTTCGGGATCACCGCCGTGCGCCGGCACGATGCGCAGTAATCGCCGGTGTCTTCCGCCGGTACCAGCCAATTGCACATATCGAGCTCGATGCGGTTGCGGCATGGACGGTAGAGCGAGCCGTCATCGCTTCTCCATGGGTTCTCGGTGGTATCGAGGGCCAGCATGTCGATGCGCCTCGGATCGAAGCCGAGCACCGCGTTGCAGCGCGTACAGTGGATGCTGTCGAAGAATACGCGCTGCCCGCAGCGGCCGCAGTGAAAAGCCTTCAAGCCGCGCCCACCTCGAACCAGGTCGCGGCTATGCCGCGGTGCAGCTCGTCCAGCTCGACCTGCAGCGCATCGATGAAGCTGCTGAGATCCGCGCCGGCGATGTCCGACAGCGACTGCTCGCGCACCATTCGCATGACCCGCATCACGCCGCGGGTCGTCTCGTCGCTGCGAGGCAGGTTG
This sequence comes from Arenicellales bacterium, assembly GCA_049583715.1. Classification (GTDB taxonomy): domain Bacteria; phylum Pseudomonadota; class Gammaproteobacteria; order Arenicellales; family JAANXG01; genus JAANXG01. The sequence goes on from JBAUWJ010000196.1 coordinate 2,271, forward strand.
GCGAGGCTGCCCGCGATCTCGCTCAGACAGAAGCGGATGGTTCTCGGAAAGTGCTCGTCCAAGAACAGATACTGCAGCACGTCCCGGCGATTGATCCGGCGGCGCACCGTCTGGCGGTACATCTGGTAGGCGCTGAGGGACTTCAAAATGGCCACCCAGAGCAGGCCCTGAACGGACGGAGGCAGATTCTCGTCGCTTCCCAGGTGATCGATGGTCAAGGCGCCCGTGTCGATGATACGCGAGGACATGTCGGCGCGCTCGAGATTGCGTCCGAGCTGCAGGAACTCGAAGCCGGTATCGTGGCTCATGTTGTCCAGAAGCAGGCCGCGCAGGCGCTGGCAACGCGCCATCACCCGGTCCAGGAAACGCAGCCGCTCGCGACGGGCAATGCTCTCGCCGGCATGATCGCGCACGAAGACGAACAGCTCGTTGACCAGCGCCCAGGCTTCGCTAGGCAGAACTTCCCGGCAGGTACGGACGTTCTCGCGCGCCCAGCGGAAGGAAGAGCGGATGGACGAGGGATTGCGCTCGTCGGCGAGGAAGAAGCGGATGACATTTCGCTCGCTCGACTGCCGGTAATGCTCCGTGAAGGTCTCTTCGTTCCCGGTGACGCGAATCAGCATGTCCCAGCCGAGCGACACGTTGATCGGCAGATCCAGCAGCAGGTTGTGATAGACCGTTGCTAGGCGCGCGGTGTTGTCGGCCCGCTCGAGATAGCGGCCGATCCAGTAGACGCGTTCGGCAACCCTGGAAAGCATGTTCAGTCGACGCGTCGCACGAGGCTCAGGTTTCCATGACCCAGGTGTCCTTGCTGCCGCCACCCTGGGAGGAATTGACCACCAGGGACCCCGATCGAAGGGCCACGCGCGTCAGGCCGCCCGGGGTCACGTAGTGGCGCTCGCCCTGGAGAATGAAGGGCCGGAGGTCCACGTGCCGCGGCGCAACGACGCCGTCGGACAGGGTCGGAACCGTCGAGATGCGCAGCGTCGGCTGGGCGATGTAGTTGCGCGGGTCGGCCTTGATCCGCGCGGCGAAGCGCCTGCGCTCGGCGGCGCTGGCGTGGGGTCCGACCAGCATGCCGTAGCCGCCGGACTCGTTGGCGGGCTTGACCACCAGCTTGTCGAGGTTGGCGAGAACGTAGGAGCGCTCCGAAGGATCGTCACAGATATAGGTCGGCACATTGGGCACGATGGGATCCTGATCCAGGTAATAGCGGATCACCTTCGGCACGTAGGCGTAGACTACCTTGTCGTCCGCGACCCCGGCCCCCGGGGCATTGGCGATGGCGACGTTGCCCGCGCGCCAGGCCCGCATCAGGCCGGGCACGCCGAGCACCGAGTCCTTGCGAAAGACTTCCGGGTCGAGAAAGGCATCGTCGACGCGGCGGTAAATCACGTCGACCCTCGCCAGACCCTCGACCGCGCGCATGTAGACGCAGTCGTCCTCCAGCACCACCAGGTCGTTCCCCTCCACCAGCTCGGCGCCCATCTGCTGGGCGAGATAGGCGTGCTCGAAGTAGGCGGAGTTGTAGATGCCGGGCGTGACCACGACGATCTCCGGATATTCCACCGCCCTCGGCGACAGGGACGCCAGCATCTCGAAGAGCTGCGAGGCGTAATCGTCGACGTTGCGGATCCTGGAATCCTCGAACAGGTCGGGTAGCAACCGCTTCAGAACGCGGCGATTCTCCAGCATGTACGACACACCCGAAGGAATGCGCAGATTGTCTTCCAGCACGTACAAGGTGCCGTCGGCGTCGCGCACCAGATCGCTGCCGCAGATGTGGGCCCACACTCCGTGACTGGGATCGATGCCGCGGCACTGCTCGAGGAAGTTCTTCGACCGTTCCAGGATATGGGCGGGAAGCACGCCGTCTTTGACGATCTTCTGGTCGTGGTACAGATCGTCGATGAACAGGTTCAAGGCGGTCAGGCGCTGGACGAGGCCCTTCTCCACTCGGTCCCATTCCCGGGCGGACAGCACCCTCGGAATGAGATCGAAAGGCCAGGCGCGGTCGATGTTGCCGCCCTCGTTGTAGACCGTGAAGGTGATGCCCATCTCGATCATGGCCGCATCGATGGAGCGCTGCAGCAGGTGCAGATCTTCATCGCTCAGCCTCTTCAGGGAGCGGATCAGGGAGCGCGCGACGGTGCGGGGCCGCCCCGGGCTGCTGAACAGCTCGTCGAAAGTATCGATCGGCGCGTAGCCGTTCCAGTCCGTCTTCATTGCCTTGGCGGCAACCGTCATGGGATTCATCCGCTGGTTTGTTGGATATTCCGGTCCGACTGACGCTTACTATATCAATGATTGCGCGCAAGCGGCGGCTATACGATGGGGGAACGACGAGCGCGAGCCCAGCTTTGCAGGCTGCTTGAAAATACCCTCTCCTCAACGGGGGCGAGATTCCATGTTTGAAGTCACGCGATCGCGATGTGGGTCGGCATCCACGCCGACAACGGCGGAACATGAAGCTCCCGGAGGGAGAGGGAGTCATGTCCCCTCTCCTGCCAGCGTCCTGGACTCCTCCGTTAGATTCCCTCTCCCCACCGGGGAGAGGGCGAGGGTGAGGGGGAAACCATGAGTGTGCACGCACCCTACCATTCCCCCCTCCTGTCCTTCTCGACCCGGGTTCGCTGCTTCTTTCGACCTCCTCCATCCACGGAGTCGTCCCCCAGGCGACAAGGAAGACGAATCAGGTTCAGGCGCCGGGATCGAGTGGAAGAGAATCTCGTTTCGCCTCGAGGGACATCGGGCTCGGGCTCGATCCGTGTTCTACCTTTGGCAGACACGGCCGGGCGCGGCCCCGCCTTTACCACCTATGCGGGCTTGCCGGTCAGGTCCAGCATGAAGCGCGGCAAGGCGAACGCACCCTGGTGTACCTCGGGCGTGTAGTAGCGCGTGTCGATGCCGCTATCGGCGAATCGGCTTCGAAGCAGCTCCAGGGAGACTTTGCGCAAGTCGCCGTCGTCCGTCGCCCAGGCGAAGGCCATGGGACCGCCGATGTAGGTCGGCACCATGGCCGTATAGAAGGCGACGTCCTCGAACACCGGCGCCAGCCTCTCAGCGGTGGTCCTGATCTCGTCCGGCTGGGTGAAGAGGTTGCCGTTCTGGGCCGTCAGGATGCCGCCGGGGCGCAGGCGCTCGTGGCAGCCGGCATAGAACTCGCCCGTATAGAGGGCTTCGCCGGGACCGATGGGATCGGTGGAGTCCGAAATGATGACGTCGAAGAGATCGGAGGATTCCCGCACGTAGCGCAGCCCGTCGTCGATGACGATGCGGGCCCGCGGATCGTCGAACGCGCCCCGGGAATGGTTCGGCAGGTAGCGCCTGCAGGTCTCGATGACCTCGACGTCGATCTCGACCTGGGTGACCTGCTCGACGCTCGCATGCCGCAGCACCTCGCGCAGCATGCCGCCGTCCCCGCCGCCGACGATCAGGACCCGCTTCGCATTTCCGTGGGCCAGGATGGGCACGTGGGCCAGCATCTCGTGGTACACGAACTCATCGCCTTCCGTGGTCTGCACGACGCCGTCCAAGACCATCACCCGCCCGTGGACGCTGTTGCGGAAGATCACGAGCTCCTGGTGCTCGGTCTTCTTGCGATACAGCACCGCGTCCACCGTGAAGCGCTGCGCCCAGTCCACCGGCGCCAGCGTTTCGGTGAACTCAATCATCGCCGGTCACCGTGCCGCGCAGGCAGGTCCGGGTTTCGACCCGCCCGGGGCGGAACACCTGCTCCAGCACCGCCACGCTCCTCTCGGGCTCGGCGTCCCCGCACATGAAGACGTCGAAGGCGGCGAACCGGCGCTCCGGCCAGGTATGCACGCTGATGTGCGACTCGGCGAGCACGGCCACGCCGGAGATGCCGCCGTTGACCGTGAAATGGTGCAAATGGATATGAAGCAGGGTGGCACCGCCCGCTGCCACCGCCTCGCGCAGCGTCCACTCCATGCGGTCGAGGTCGTCGAGACCTCCGGCGTCCCAGAAATCGACGATGAGGTGGGTGCCGGCGTACTCCCGGCCGTCGCGCCGGACGAAATGGTCCTGACGTTCGGGCTCGGAGCCGGTCTCGGGCCAGTGGACGGCGATGACGCCGCATCCGGGGTCCGGGTGCGGCCCCGGGTCCAGAAGGGCAACAGAATCGTAAGCTGACATCCGCGATTTCCTCCGCGCGGTCAAGAGCGTTCAACAACACACCACTCAACCAGTTTCAGGAGTGGCGTGGACATCAGTCGGGTGACATAAAACCTCGAGGGGCTCGACTCAAAGTGCGCGGATATTGGGATTTCCCACATGGAAAATCAAGTGCTTTCCGCGACGCTCTGACGAAAAAAGGACGGCGGTATTCCGGACCCCGGAGCAAGCCTGGAGACCCCTCATGCAAGAAGCGGTGATTTGCGAACCTGTCTCAGACCAGGATGCGCTCGAGGGCCGTCCGGATGCCGTCCGGGATGGGCACCGGCCGGCGGCTCCGACGCTCGACGAAGACGTGCACGAACTCACCGAGCGCGGCCACGGTCTCGCGCCCCTCGCCGAACAGGCCGATCAGGTAACGGACGCTGGAGTTGCCGAGGTGCCCGACCGCCAGGCCCGCGTCCACGGTCTCCGGGAAGACCAGCGACGCCAGGAAGTTGCAGCGCGTCTCCACGGCAATGCCGATGACCTCGCCGCCGTGGATGTCCAGGCCGCCCTCGCGGATCAGGTAGTCGTTCACCACGGTGTCGAAGTAAGAGTAGTAGACGACGTTGTTGACGTGGCCGTAGATGTCGTTGTCCATCCAGCGGGTGGGGATGGCCAGGAAGTGCGGGTAGTAATCCCGGGTACGTGTCTCGAGCTCGTCGTTCATGCCCCCCAATCCTAACCGAATCCGCTGGGGGAAACTCTGGTTAATCGTCTACGTTGTCATTGCGAGCGCAGCGAAGCAATCCAGCATGCCTGCCATTGCACGCTTTCTGGATTGCTTCGTCGCCTCGCTCCTCGCAATGACAGCATCAATCAGAGCTTCCCCAGTGTTCCCCGCCAGAAATCATGCAAATTACTTCAGACTGGGACGACGGTGCCCCGACCCGGAAACGGGTGTGCGCCGGACCGGCGTCAGCGGTGCGCCTTGATATCAGTGAGCGTCCTCCTCCACGGCGGACGTATCCCCTTCCTCGAGTCCCAGCTCCCGAGCCTTGATGAGCCTGCGCATGATCTTGCCGGAGCGCGTCTTCGGCAGTCCCGGCTTGAACTCGATCTGCCGGGGTGCGATCGCCGCGCCCAGCTTCTTGCGGGCGAAGCCTATCAGGTCCATGCGCAGATCCTCGCCGGGCTCGTAGCCGTGACGCAGTACGACGTAGGCCTTGACGATCTCGCCGGCGACCTCGTCCGGAATGCCGATCACGCCCGCCTCGGCCACCGCGGGATGCTCCATCAGCGCACTCTCGACCTCGAACGGGCCGGTCAGATGTCCCGAGGTCTTGATGACGTCGTCGGCGCGGCCGACGAACCAGAAGTAGCCGTCGCGGTCCCGGCGTGCCAGGTCACCGGACAGATACCAGCCGTCCGCGAAGCATCGCTCGTAGCGCTCGTGCTGGTGCAGGTAGTCGCGGAACATCGACGGCCAGCCCGGCCGCAGCGCCAGCTCGCCCTGGACGTCGGGCTCGGTGACTTCCTCCACGCGTCCGCGCCCGACATGTTTCACGATCCCGGCCTCGATACCGGGCAGCGGCTTACCCATGGAGCCCGGGCGCACCGTCATCGCGGCGTAGTTGGCAATCATGATGGCGCCGGTCTCGGTCTGCCACCAGTTGTCGTGGATGGGCATGCCAAAAGCGTCCATGCCCCAGACGACGCCCTCGGGGTGCAGCGGCTCGCCGACACTGGCGATGAAGCGCAGCTTCGGAAACCTCCGCCCCTGGAGCGGCTCCAGCCCGGCCTTCATCAGCATGCGCACGGCCGTGGGGGCCGTGTACCAGACCGTCACGCCGAGCTCCGCCAGGTTGTCGTACCAGCGCTCGATGTCGAGCTCCTCCTCGTCCACGACCATGGTGGCGCCGTGCAGCAACGGGGCGATGATGCCGTAGGAGGTACCAGTCACCCAGCCGGGATCCGCAGTGCACCAGAAGACATCCTCGCGATGCAGGTCCAGGGCGTATTTCGCGGAAGCGAAATGCATCAGCACCGCTTCATGCACGTGCACCGCGCCCTTGGGCTGGCCGGTGGTGCCGCTGGTGAAGTGAAGCAGTGCGTGATCTTCGGGACGCGTCGCGGGAGGTACCGTCCTCGGCCGGGCGGCGGCCATCATCGCCGGCAGCGAATGCGTCCCGGCAGGCGCCTCGTCCTCGGTCTTTGCGTCCACCAGCAGCACGTGCCGGAGATCCGGAAGCGCGTCCCGCTGGGGTGCGATCCGCCGCTCGTAGAGGCGAGCGGTGGTCACCAGCACCTTACCGGAGCCGCCGGTCAGGCGCTGGTGGATCGGCTCCGGCCCGAAGGCCGAGAACAACGGACAGAACACGGCACCGTAGCGCAGCGCGCCGAGAGCCGCGATGTAGAGCAGCGGCACGCGGCCGCACAGCGTGAACACACGATCCCCTCGATGCACTCCGAGGTCGGCCAGGATCCCCCCGAAGCGTTGCGTGGCGTCCAGCAGCTCGGCATAGGTAAAACGCGCATCTTCGTTGCGGAACCTGGACAGGCAGATCAGTGCAGTCTTGTTCGCCAGCCCGCCGTGCGCGTGACGGTCGACCGCCCGCGAACCGATATTCAGGCGGCCGTCCTTGGAAACCTTCAACTCGCCGCGGATTGCGTCCCAGGTAAAGCCGCGGCACTCGGCGCCGTAGTCGGCCAGGTTCGGAGGCACGCGTAACGAGTCCGGACTCTTTACGATCGGCGGCCAGGTGGTCTTGCTTGCTGTCGGGTCGTTCACCCTGAGATTGCTTACGTGAGATCGACAATCGCGACGTCGGGAATCGTTGGCGCAAATTGTCCCTCCGCGGGGATGGGAGTGCATTGACCGCGGTCAACATATCTCCGCTGCCGGCTGCGCGAAACGGACCGGTCGTGCGCCAAAAGTGACTCAGTCCTGGGCGAGCTTCCGGGCGATGACAATCGCCGAAGGAAACGTGTTCTGGCTGACCTCCTCCTGATGAAGAACCTCGAACCCCGCTTCTCGCAACGGCGTTTCCAGCCGGATGGGTCGGCACTGTGTCAACAGTGAAGGAAAGCGCCTGGCGATCCAGGCCCAGAAACGATTCCCGGCCGTTTGACCGTATGAGAAGTATGCGAGAGCCAGTTTCCCGCCCGGCTTCAACACGCGTTTGAGCTCACCCAGAACGCGAGGGAAATCCTCCACCGGCAGCATGTCCAGCATGAAGGCATTGAACAGGATATCGAAGGTCCCGGATTCGAACGGCAGATCGTAGGCGGTGCCTTCCTGCAATCGGGCGGATTCGCCCTCCACGAGCGAATCGAGGCGGCGGCGCGCGTGGGCGAGCATGTCGGGCGAGAGATCGATGCCTTCATTGCGCCCCGAGGAGTTGCGCGTGACGAGACGTGCAAACAACCGGCCGGTACCGACGGCGACCTCCAGCGCCTGACAACCGTCTTCGACTTCGGCGAGGTCCAACAATCGCCGAAGCGCCTGATCTTCGGTGAGCCGCCCCCAGGAATCGTAGAACCAGGCCACACGGGCATACCGTTCCTTCATTGCGCGTGGCGAGTAGGTGCGCGAAAGAATGACCTCGGTTGCCATGAAATCTCCTATCCTCCGTGCCCCTCGAGCCTATCGGCAGCGGGATTCCGGTGGGAGACACCGCCGCCGCGCTCCTGATGGCCGGCGGATGAATCGAGTGCGGCCGTTGCTCCTCGAAACGTCCGTATTGCGTCGTTCAGCACACCGATCGAAGAGCGCAGGAACAGCACGGCGATGCCGACGCCCACGACGACGTCGGGCCAGGGGCTCGCCGTGAGAACGACCAGCGCGGCGGCCGCCAATACCGATGCGTTCGCGATCAAGTCATTTCGCGAGCACACCCAGGCCGAACGCATGTTCACATCATCGCCGCGGTGACGGGTCAACAGAGCCAGGCACACCGTATTCGCCGCGAGGGCCGTGGCACCGACAGCCGCCATGATCCCCGGCTGCGGCGGCTCCCCCCAGGCGAGTTTGGCGACCGCCTCCAGCAGCACCGCCACGCCGAACACCGCCATCACGCCCCCCTTTGCACCCGCGGAAACCGCTTTCCAGCGCAGGCCGCGCGCGACGACAAACAGGCTGAACCCATAAACCAGTCCGTCGCCGAGCATGTCCAGGGAGTCCCCCAGCAAAGCCGTCGACGAGCCCAGCCATCCGGCGACGAATTCCACAACGAACATCAGGGCATTGATCGCCAGCAGCACGCGTAGGACGCTGGCCTGGCGGGCCCTCAAAGCTTCGATGTGACAATCATCCTCGTGACAGCAGCTCATACCGGCTCCGCTGTGATGCTTTCGACCGGAGGAACCATACACCCTGTAGTGGGTATCGGGTAAAGGGGAGATCAACCCGTGACGCCGGGCACCAGCCTCGGGGCCGCACCGGACCTGTTGTACGGCAGTGTCCCCTGCTGTTACGAACGACCGGCGCTGCCGCCCGCCCTGCGTCGCGGCAGCACCGGCGGCCGTTGGTACGGTCGGGACCGGCTCAGCGCTCTACGCACCCTCGAGCATCGTGCGCGAATGAGACCGGGTATTCGCGCATGGCGGAGGAAAACGCAGCGTCACGACCGTACCGCCGCCCGGCTCGCTCTCGAGATGCACACTCCCCTGATGCAGGTCCATGATCGTTCTGACGATCGCCAATCCCAGCCCGGAGCCGCTGCCGGACCTGCGCGCCGCGGCGCCGCGGAAGAAGCGGTCGAACACATGCTCCTGCTCCGCGGGCGCGATCCCCTCGCCGGTATCGGCGACGGTCAGCTCGACGGTGCCATCGTTCCTCCGGCTGGCCGACGCCGACACCTGCCCGCCGCTCGGCGTGTGCGCAATGGCATTGGAGAGCAGGTTGCTCAACGCGCGCCGAAGCAGGTCCCGGTCCGCCTGGAGGTTTGCCCCGCCGCTGCACCGAAGATCCACACCGGCCTCCTCGGCGGCTGCGGAGTGGAACTCCATGACCTCGCCGAATTCACGCGCCGCATTCAGCTCGACCCGGTGGACGTGGCCCGACGGATTTTCGGCACGGGCCAGGAACAACAGGCTGTCGATCATCTTTGCAAGGCGTTCGTACTCCTCCAGGTTGGACTCGAGCGTCTCCCGGTAGACGGCGCCTGAACGGGGTTTACCGAGGATCACCGCGGTGCCTCCCATGAGGTTGTTCACCGGCGTACGAAGCTCGTGCGCCAGCTCGGCGGCATAGCCCGACAGGCGGGCCACCGCCGACTCGAGGCGCTCGAGCATCCGGTTGAAAGCGTGCGCAAGGGCGGTCAGCTCGCCCGGCCACTTGGCGGGATCGATCCGCTGGTGAAGGTCGGTGATGGTGGTGAGCTGCACGGTATGCGCCATGTCGGCCAGCGGCCGCAGCCCCCGCCGGGTGATCCCGATTCCCAGACCGGCCGAGAGCGCCACGCCGGCCAACAGCACCAGCCCGGCGATATTCCGGAAATCCCGGAGAATCCGCTCTTCGTGCGAGACGTCGAAGGCGATACGCACGATGCGGTCGGCGGGACCCTCCGTGCCCCGCCGCGCCCATGCCGCGGCGAGAAGGTAACGTCTGCCGCCGGCCGTCCTGACCCGGGATGGTGCCGGGTTGCTGACGGACAAGGGCGTGGGCGCCGGGAACGCCCGGGTATCGATGCCCGAGCTCGCCATCCCGGGAGTCGCAGTGGTCACCTTCCCCGCACGGTCCAGTATCTGCACGAAGTAGCGCGCATGGCCGAGCACGCCGGTTTCCCAGTCCACCTCCTCGCTGAGCAGGGTCGGATCGTCAGGACGCTCGGCGAGCATCGTTCGCAGCACATGGACCTTCTCCGCCAGCAGCCGTTGATCATCATGGGCGATGCTCAGAGTGACCGCCCAATAGAGCAGCACCGTGGCGGCCAGCAGCACAACGAAGGTGCAAACGACGAACAGCAGCGTCAACCGGATCTTGATCGACGGTCGCCAGGCGCCCAGATTCCGGAGCGTGCGTCCGGGTGTGCCTGCTTCAACGGGCCTCGAGAACATAGCCCATGCCCCGGATGGTGTGAATGAGCGGCTCGTCGAACGGCTCGTCCACTTTACGGCGCAGCCGGCGAACGGCCACCTCGACCACGTTGGTGTCGCTGTCGAAATTCATATCCCAGACCTGCTCGGCGATGACCGTGCGGGACTGCACCTCCCCGGCGTAGCGCATCAGCAGCCACAGCAGCGAGAACTCCTTGGCGGTAAGATCGATGCGACGGCCCGCCCGAAACGCCCGGCGCGTGGCCACGTTCAGCGTGAGGTCCGCTACCGTAAGCACCTGCAGCCCGTCCCCCGTGCCGCGGCGAAGCAACGCCCGCAGCCGCGCCAGCAGCTCCGAGAAGGCGAAGGGCTTGACCAGATAATCATCCGCACCGAAATCCAGGCCCTTCACGCGCTCCTCGACTCCGTCGCGGGCAGTCAGAAACAGGACCGGAGTCCGTTTACCCTCGGCCCGCAGTTCCTGCAGGACCTGCCAGCCGTTCATGGCGGGAAGCATGACGTCCAGCACAATCGCGTCGAAGCTGTTGTCCAGGGCCATGTGCAGGCCCTCCGCGCCGTCGCGGGCCACGGAAACCGAGAACCCCTGCTCGCTCAGACCCCGTCGCAGATAATCCGCGGTCTTGACTTCGTCCTCGACGACTAGGAGGCGCATGCTTGCTCAGGTGTGAGGCAATGCCGACCCGGGTGGGACCGGATGACAGAATGCGTTGACGAGACCCAAGCCAGGCCCCGCAAAGGTCGTAAACTTTAGCATGGCGGTACTTCGATCACGATATCCGGCTACTTTTGATCCCGCCTCTTGCGCGAGCGGACATTCTTTCAATCGATGCCGGCCGGGCCTGCCTGCGACACGCTCGCACACCGGGCCTCCGTCGATCCCGGCCGGAGCGCGAGCAGCGTCTCGAGGGCGACGCGTGCCTGCTCGAGCTCGCCCTGGAGCCGTATCGCCTCGGCCCGCTTGGCGAGTAGCTGCTCGCGCACATTGACGTAGGTAGCCGCATCCAACTCGCCGGCCTCGAGCGCCTTCTGCGCTCCGCTCGCAACACGGCTCAGCTCGGGTATTCGAGCTTTTACCGCTTCGAGCTGGCGCTTCAAGAGCGCGGCCTGATCCCGGGCCTGGCCGGCCTCGATCGCTGCATCGTCCAGACGGGCCTGGTAAGCCTGTCGAAGCCGTTCCCGGGTCGCCCGTTCCATGGCGATGTGTCCGCGGTTGCGGTCGAAAACCGGCAAGCTGATCGACAAGCCCAGCCCGACCGTGGCCACACCCCCGGTATCGCGGGCACGCGTGATACCGATGCTGATGCCGGGAAACTGCTCCAGGACCGCCTGGCGCACGGCGGCTTCCTCACTCTGATATCCGGCCTGTAAGGCGATCAGATCCGGGCGCCGGCCGGGTAGCTCGGCGACGGCCTCGTCGAGGGCGTTCCGGCAGGGAATCGCAGAGGCGACTTCGCCCGACAGCGGTAATTCGACGCCCGGCTCCAGACCCAACAGGGCGTGCAGGGCGTGGCGGGTTTTCATCTCCTCACGCTGGAGCCGGCGAAGCCGGGTCGAGGCGTCAACCAGGGTGACCAGGTCGTTTGCGGCTGTAATCGAAGTGACGTCACCCTGAGACAGCGCCGCGCGGTCGCGCTCGTAACGCTGCGCATCGAGCTTTCGTGCCGCGTCGTAAACGGCACGCAGGTTCTTCTGGGTATGCGCTTGCACGAACAGCTCCCGCGCTCTTTGCGCCACCTGCCATTCCTGCCACAGAACGTCGAGATCGATCTGTCGCACGCCGGCCGCGGCCCGGGCCTGCCTTGCACCACGCGTCCGCAGGGCGCGGATATCCTCGGACACGCCCAGACCATACGCGTCCAGCGAGTCGGGCCCGGAGGTCGGGTGGTCCAGGCTCAACGCGAGCATCGGGTCGGGCAGCAAGCCGGCCTGCAGGAGTTGCGCCCGGCGCTCTCCGCGCTGCAACCGGGTCGCCTTCAGGGCCGGATTGTTGAGGACGGCCAGGACGGCGATCTCGGTGTCATCGAGGCCATCCCGGGTATCGAACGGGTGTTGCTCGAATCCAGGGAGGTCCAATGCACCGGACTCCACCTTCAACGCCGCAATGCTGCCGGCCAGGTCCGGGCGATCCGAAAGCGGCCGGGGCTCATAGGTCGCGCAGGCGGCGCTCAGGACGAGAAGCAGGCTCGCGCCGGCGCTTTTCGCCGCCCGGTACGCGGACCGCGCCCAGGGCCGATGCAGTGAATATACTGCCGGCACGACGTTCACTCCGCCTCGCCCGGCGGTGCCCGCCGGGTGCGCCGATACACGTACAAGGCGGGAATCAGGTTCGTGCTGAGCAGCGCGCTCCAGATGATGCCTCCCATGATGACCACCGCGAGCCCCTGCTCGGGTGCCGCGCCGCGTCCCCAGCCGAGGGCGGTGGGCAGCATGCCGAGCGCGGCGGTCAAGGTCGTGAGGAGAATGGGCCGGAAGCGAACGCCCACGGCCTCACGCACCGCCTCCTCCACGGGCATTCCCGCGGCCTCGTTCCGCCGCGCCCGGTGCAGCAGCACGATCCCGTGGTTGAGACTGATCCCGATCAGGGTGAGGATTCCCACCAGCCCGATGGCATTCAGCCCCACGCCGCTCGCCAGCAACGCGATGGCTCCACCGGTGAATGCCAAGGGCATCTGAAGAAGCAGCAGCCCGGGCACCAGGAGTCCGTCGAACTGCAATACCAGAATACCGATCATCAGCAGGAACGCGGCTGCCGCCGCGATGAGGAGGGACACCGCCGCGTCTTCGAGCTCCGGGAACAGGCCGCCGAAGTCGATCCGGTAACCGGCCGGCAGGGACAGTCCCGCCAGCGCGCCTCTGGCCGCCGCGATAGTGCTGCCGAGCGGACCCAGGGGTACCGCCGTGATCTCGAGGGCGCGCGCGCCGTCGATATGCCGGATCTGGTTTGGTCTGGTGACCAGTTTCAGGTCGGCAAGCTGGCCGAGTGGTGTCCATCCCTGGGTGCGGATCGGCAGCTCTTCGAGGCCGGTCAGGGTCTTTCGTGGTGCGTCGGCGAGGCGCATGTACAGCGCGAGCGGATAACCACCGTTCGGTACTTCGCCGAGGACCTCCCCGACCAGCAAGGGCTGAAGCTGTGCATAGAAGGCCGCAGGGGTCAGTCCGTGTGCGGCCAGTGCACGGGTCCTGGGCTGGATCTGGAGCTGCGTGACCGGGTACCCGTCGTTGTTGAATACATCACTGACGGCGCTCAGGTGACGCAGCCGGGTCACCACCTCCTCGGACAGTGAACGCAGCCTGGCGATTTCGCCGCCGAACACCCGGACCACGAAGGGCTGCGGCAAACCGGACAGGCTCTCCCCCACGCGTTCCAGGGTCGGCGTGCCGATGCTGAGCTGAACGCCTTCCTGCTTGCTGATGTTCTCGAGGTGCTGCGCGACTTCGTCCAGGCTGCTTCCGCCCGCCGAAGGTTGGAGCACGATCTCGATCTCTCCCGCGTAGCTCCTCTCGGTATAGGTGGTGCTGCCGGGAGAGCCGATCCGCGCATAGGTATGCCGAACGGCAGGATCGCTGTCCAGGGCGCGGCTGATGCGGGCCACTACGGCACGGGTTTCATCGAGGCTGCTGCCGGGGGGCAGTGTGAAGCTCTCCAGCACGACGCCTTCGTTGGGCAGGGGCAGAAAGCTCACTGGGATCAGCGCGAGTCCAAGCAGGCTGACGACGAGCAGCAAGGCGGACAACCCGAGGCTCAAACGCGGCCGCCTGATGATGATATCGAACAGCCTGGTGTTCTGGCGGCGCAGCCATTCCAATGCCCGCAGGCCCGCGGTCTGCCCCGCAGCGGGCCGGGCCCGGATGAAGCCCAATACCAGCGGGATGAAACTGAGGGATATGAGCAGGGAGGCCAGCAGGGACAGACCCATCGCCAGCGCGAAGGGCGCGAAGAACAGTCCGGCCAGTCCTCCGACAAACAGCAGCGGCGCGAACACCGACACCGTGCTGAGCGTGCCCGATATATCCGGGCTGGCAATATCCGCCACGCCATGCCGGATCCCGTCCCAATGCCCCTCCCCGCGCTCCCAACGATGGTAGATGGACTCCAGGACGATGATGGCATCGTCCACCAGCAAGCCCACCGCCACCGACAGTGCACCGAGGGTCATCAGATTGAGAGACTGGTGGGCGGCGTAGAGTCCCGCGATCCCGAGCAGCAATGACAAGGGAATGCTTACAGCCAGCGCCCAGATTCCGCGGCCGGCCCCCAATATCCAGAACAGCACCGCGATGGCGAGCAGCGCGCCGACGAGCAGATTGCGGCCCAGGTCGTTGCGGATCAGGCTCACCAGGTGTCCCTGACTGTAAGTGCGAACCCAGGTCGCACCGGCCGGCAGCAGGCTGCTCAGTTTCGAAAGCGTCCGCGCCACTGCCTGCGTCACCGGGACCGTGGAGGCGCCGGGCTGCTTGAACACGGTCAGCGCAAGGGCGGGACGGCCGTCCAGGAGCACGGCACCGTGGGTGGGCACCGGGGCATGCACGATGCGGGCGAGATCGCGCAGAGGAATCGGTCCATCCGCGCCCGGCACCGTCGCCGCACCGAGCTCCGCAGCAGTAGCGGGCAGGTGGCGAGCCTCCGTGAGGACATCCTGGTGGCCGAGGGTGATATAGCCCGCGGGGCGCAGCAACACCTGGTCGCGGACCGCCTTCACGAGAGCGGACACCGTGACACCGTATCGACGCATCCATGTGAGATCCGGTTGCACCCAAAGGGCTTCCTGACCCGTACCGAACACGTCGACACGCTGCACGCCCGGCAGGGCCCGGAGCGCCGGCACGATATCGCTGCGCACGATGCGCTCGACCTCCGTGGGCGGGACGTTGTCGGGGATCCGCACGATGTAATCGGCCGCCTCGTTGATGGCGTTGCCCATGATGAGCGCATGAGTGTCCGCCGAAGGCGGCAACTGGCCGCGGGCCCGGTCGATGGCTGCATTGATCGCCTGGAGATCCTGCTGAACTCCGGTCCCGGCGCCGAACCGTGCATCGATCTCCGCCGTGCCGCCACCCATCACGGCTCGAACACTTCCGACGTTGGGAATACCGAGCACCTGACCCTCGATCGGTCGCGTGATGGCGGTTTCCAGCTCCTCCGGGGTCGCCCCCGGGTAGTGAGCCACGATGGCGACCTGCGGATAGTCGAACTGAGGCAGGACCTCAACGGATATATGCAGGAGCGCGTATGTTCCGTAGGCGATCAGGCCACCGTAGATCAGCAGCCACAGGACCGGGCGCAGTGCGACGTCGCGGAGTGTCTTCCATGCACTCACCACAGTCCGGCCTCAGTCCGGCTGGGCATACTGCGCAGCGAAATCGTGGTGAAAACGGAGATAAGCATCGGCCACGATGACCCGCTCACCCTCATCGAGGCCGCGCTCGATAATCGTCCGGTCACCATACCGGGGACCGGGGACGACCCGCTGCCGGCGCTCGCCGCCGCCTTCGCGCACCAGAACCCACCATTGACCCTGGTCGAGGATCAAAGCGTCGGTCGGTGCCGTGGTGACCTCTTGTTTCGCGCCCTCCAGGGTGACCGTACCCACCTCACCGCCGCGCCACGCGGGGTCCGGCACCGTGGATATCAGCGTCACCGTCTCCCCGCCGTCCGGCTGCAGTGACTGGACAATGCCACGCACCTTCACCGAAATCGGGGGGCCGCCATCCGCCGGAGAGAACTCGCCGGTCATCCCCGCGCGAACCATGCCCGCGCTCGTGCCGTAAAACGTCGCCCGCAGCCACGGCGGACCCAACCCCTGAAGTGTCAGGACACTCTGCCCGGCGTCGACCCGTTCGCCGTTCGTCGCGTCCACCGACAACACCGTAGCATCGAAGGGGGCGATGAGAGTCGCGGCGGCACGGGCGGACTGCAGCTCGGCGCGGGCGGTATCCAGTCGCGCCCGGGCCTGACTGAGGTCCGCCTGCGCCTTGTGGACGGTCAAACGGGTGCTCAGATGTTCGGAGCGCTTTTGCTGCTCGACCGCGAGCGTTCTTTCGGCTGCACTTACCGCGGCCTGGGCAGCTCGTACAGCGGCATCCCGCTGCGTCAGCAATGCATCGAACTCGGGGCCGGAAAGATGCGCCAGCGTGGCGCCCTTGTGAACCTGGTCCCCCGGAAGAGCTTGAACGCCCGAAACAACCCCGGTTGCCGGCGCGCGCAAAGGCGTGGTGGGAGCCACCACTCGCGCATAGGCACTGAGTCGGGTAGCAAGAACGCTCGAGCGCACCGTCGCGGTACCGTCGCCCGCCAACGCGACTCCGAAGGCCACGAGCAGGCAAACCCCGCAGACCCATCGCAGCGTCATCGTCGCATCTCCAGCTTCTCCGCGGAAAATGTGACGGACAGGTTACCCAGGCGGCGCTTACCCCAGCCTGACGCCAGGATGACAGAATTGTCATCTAACCGAAGGTCCTGGCGAGCAGCGTGGCGATGTCACTCAGCCCCGGACCTCCCTGTCAACAGTCCTACAATGCTCCGGCTCCCGGGCGGTTGCTCACTCTCGCACCCCGGTCAGGATAGTCGAGCGTGAACGAGCATCGGATACATCAGATCTTCGCCTCCGGCATCCTGTTGCAGGGTGCTCAAGGATATCCAGGACCCTTCCTTCGGCGTCGGCCCGGCGTTCTTGCCCGATACGAACCGGACGGTGTCCCGTCTCTATGTGCAGCTACTCGATCCTCTCCAGGGCCAGCGCGATGCCCTGGCCGCCCCCGATGCACAGCGTCACGATGCCGCGTCTCACCCCATCGCGTGCCATGGAATGCAACAGCCTCGTGGTCAACACGGCACCGGTGGCACCGATGGGATGACCATGCGCAATCGCCCCGCCCTCGACATTGACGATATCCTCCCGGATTCCGAGCTCCCGGGCCACGGCGATCGCAATCGCGGCGAAGGCTTCGTTGATCTCGAAACGCTCGACGTCGCCGAGCTGCCAATCGGCGCGGTTGAGCGCCTGCCGCACGGCCGGCAGGGGACCCAGGCCGAAGTAGCCCGGCTCCACGGCGCCAACCCCGTAGCTCGCCAGCCGCGCCATGGGCTCGAGGCCGCGTTGCTCGGCCCAATCCCGTCTGGCCACAATCATCGCCGCGCCCGCCGTGTTCAATCCCGGGGAGTTTCCCGCGGTGATGGTGCCGTCCTTGCGAAACGCCGGCTTCAGCTTTGCCAATCCCTCGACTGTCGTATCCGGCCGGTTGTGCTCGTCACGCTCGAAGCTGACCGTGCCTTTGCGGGTTTCGATCGACACCGGAACGATCTCGGCGTCGAACCGCCCGGCCGCCTGGGCCTCGCTGAAGCGCTGCTGGCTGCGGGCCGCCCACCGGTCCTGCTCCTCGCGAGTGAGGTGGAAGCGCGTAACCAGGTCCTCGGTGTGCCAACCCGAGTGCTGGTCGGAGAAAGCGTCGTTGAGTCCGTCGCGCAGCATGCTGTCGTAGATCTGCGCATCGCCCATGCGGTGCCCCCAGCGGCCGCGCAGGTCCAGGTAGGGCGCCAGATCCATGTTCTCCATGCCGCCGGCGACGGCGCAGTCGATGAATCCCAGCATCACTTCCTGGGCTGCGCTCGCGACCGCCTGCGCCCCCGAGCCGCACACCCGGTTGACCGTCATAGCAGGGACCGATACCGGCAGCCCGGCGTAGATGGCGGCCTGGCGCGCCGGATTCATCTTGACGCCGGCCTGAACCACCTGCCCCATGACCACCGTCTGTGCGTCTTCCGGGTCCAGCCCGGCGCGGCGCACGCTCTCTTTGATTGCCGTGGCCCCGAGCTCCGGGGCCGGGACATCCTTGAGTGTGCCGCCATAGGTGCCGATTGCCGTGCGAACCGCGGCGCAAAGAACAACGTCAGAACCACTCACGAGTAGTCACCTCTTCATGCATGTTGAATCGTATGATACAAATGGAACACTGGAACTGGTTGCGAATTGGGCTACTACTGTCCACCCACTCACAACGATATCATGTGCTGGCTACGCAGCTTGTACCACCATCGTCAGGAGGATGCCTTGACTCATGTCAGATCGGACACGTTTCTCGACGCTCTTGCGGTCACCGTGGTTTGAATGCCTGCCGCCGACCGAAGCGTGGACCAGGAACCACGATGGGTGCCTGCTGTCCGAACAATGACCCTACCGCCGACGATGAAACTGGTGAAGAACGTGAAGACCAGGACCAATACGCTCATGCCATTGACAGGCGTCGAACGCCGCACCTCTCGCATGCGGAATTCCGGTGCGGGTATCGCGGCAATACTCTTTGTGCTGACGACCCTTGCGTCATCTCCGGCCGGTGCCGCGCAGGCCTCGGCCGATGGGGGCCTCGAGGCCGCCATAAACGGGACTCAGCGTTCACCGGCAAACGTCGAACGGGACCGCTACCGGCACCCCTTGCAGACCCTCGAGTTCTTTGGGATCAAGCGGGACATGACGGTCGTCGAGGTGCTTCCCGGAGGCGGCTGGTACACCGAGATACTGGCGCCGTTCCTTCACGACCACGGACGGCTCATCGAGGCGACTGCGCCGCCCACCACCTCCAATCCCTTCATGCGGCGCATGGCCGAGAAGTACCGGCAGAAGCTCGACGCCGACCCGGACGTCTACGGGCGCGTCGAGCTGCAGGCCTTCGAGAATCCCGACTACATCGATTTAGGCCCACCGCACTCTGCGGACATGGTTCTGACCTTCCGGAACATGCACGATCTGGTCTACGGCAATGCCCATGACGAGGTCACCAGCGCCGTGCTGGACGAGTTTCTTCGTTCGGCGTACCTCGTGCTCAAGCCGGGCGGCGTACTCGGTATCGTGGGTCATCGTGCCGATCCGGATCAGCCCGTGGGAAAGACGTATCGGATGGGACGGTTGCCCGAATCCTATGTCGTGCAGGCCGCGCAGCGCGCGGGCTTCAAGCTTGAGGCGAGCAGCGACATCAACGCCAATCCGAAGGACCCGCGCGACGTGCCCGTGTGGTATCTGCCTCCCTCCCTGAGGTCCCCGGAGAAAGACCGCGCGAAATACGAGGCGATCGGCGAATCAGACCGCATGACGCTCAAGTTCGTGAAACCGTAGGGCGATTCCAGGATTCATCGCGCTGCCTTGCTCACCAGGAGCGTCAACCCGTCGCGGCCATTCACGTGCACGGCTTCGCCGACGGTGAGCTTCTCCTTCGAACGCCCCAGCCAGGCGGCACCGTCGACCTCGACGCGCAGGACGGGCGCGATGTCCAGCACCCTGCCTTCCGCGTCCACCAGGCGCTCCTGCCCGATACGAACCGGCCGGTGCCCGGTCTCCCAGGCATAGTAATAAACCGTCACCGCGACCGCGACGCACAGCCCATACAGCGGCGCAGCGATACCGAGCGGCAGCACCCAGAACAGCACCAGCGCGAGCACGGGCAACAGGAGTATGAGATGACACATGATTCCTACCTCTCAGCCGGCGCGCGGCGGTCTGCTGATCGGCAACAGACCCGAACCCGGCATGCAGGTCTCCGGCAGACCTTAAAAATGATACGCCAACTTCGATTGCGGCGTTTGACGCACGTCAATGAACCAACCGGGGACCTGCATGCCGGCTCGGGTCTGATTCGCTTCCACATCAGTGCCGTGACTACGGATGGATCGGCGGCACCTGACCAACAGACCCGCGTCCGTTGCGGCAGGCCTCCAGACCAGCGGATAGACATGGCTTCCAGCTCCCTGGTGAATTGCGGGGCTTCTTGATCCCCGTCAACGATCCGGTGGCACGACAATGCCGCCATGGCTTGACATTGTAGCCAGGTACAGGGTTTAGGATGGAGACAGTCACCACCGGACAAGTGAAACGTGATGGAGTTGAGCAAGCATGGCTGAAGCACACGCGATTTATCGGGCCGCGACCGATCCGGTCTGCGGCATGACGGTCGATCCGAGAAGCGGGGTGAGCGCCGTCCACGACGGTGAGACTTACTATTTCTGCTGCGCGGGCTGTCGCGACAAGTTCACGGGCGATCCCGACCGCTACCTGTCCCCTTCAGGCCCCGAAGCCGGAACCGGGGCCGGCGGTGGCGGCAAGTATGTTTGCCCCATGTGTCCCGGAGTGGAGAACGACGGTCCCGGAACCTGTCCCAAGTGCGGTATGGCTCTGGAACCCGAAACACCCGCTGTCCCGGCGAGCAGGACCGAGTACGTCTGTCCCATGCACCCGGAGGTCGTGCGCGACGAGCCGGGGGATTGCCCGATTTGCGGGATGGCGCTGGAGCCGCGCACCGTGACCCTCGAGGAAGAACAGAACCCGGAGCTCAAGGACATGACCCGGCGCTTCTGGATCAGTGCGGTGCTGACGGTGCCGCTTCTGATCATCGCCATGGGAGACGCCGTGGGCCTGTCCTTCGAGTGGCTGGCGCCCCCGCGGGTGCTGAGCTGGCTGGAGCTGATCCTGGCGACCCCGGTCGTGCTCTGGGGAGGCGCGCCTTTTTTCGACCGATTCTGGCGCTCCCTGACGAACCGCAGCCTGAACATGTTCACCCTGATCGGTCTGGGCGTCGGCGTTGCCTACGCCTATAGCGTGTTCGCGGCCGTGCTGCCGGAAATCTTCCCGCCTTCCTTCCACGACACACATGGCCAGGTGGCCATTTACTTCGAAGCGGCGGCAGTCATCACGACCCTGGTGCTGCTCGGCCAGGTGCTGGAGCTGCGAGCCCGGCACCGCACGGGCGCCGCCATCCGGGCGCTGCTCGGCCTCGCCCCCAAGACCGCCCGGCGGATCAACGCCGATGGCAGCGAGGAGGACGTAGCGCTGGAACAGGTAGAGGCGGGGGACCGGCTGCGTGTCCGGCCCGGGGAAAAGCTCCCGGTGGACGGCGAGGTCCTCGAGGGCTCCAGCGCCGTCGACGAATCCATGATCACCGGCGAGCCGATACCCGTCGAGAAGAACCCGGGCGACCGCGTCATCGGCGCCACCGTGAACGGCACCGGCGGCCTGGTCATACGCGCCGACCGCGTGGGGGCCGACACGGTGCTCTCCCGGATCGTCCAGATGGTGGCGGAGGCGCAGCGCAGCCGCGCTCCCATTCAGAAGCTGGCCGACGTGGTGGCGGGCTGGTTCGTGCCGGCCGTGGTGCTCACTGCCCTCGTCACCTTCGTGATCTGGGCGCTGGTCGGGCCGGAGCCCGTCATGGCTTACGCACTCATCAACGCCGTGGCCGTGTTGATCATCGCCTGTCCGTGCGCGCTCGGCCTCGCGACCCCTGTATCCATCATGGTGGCCACGGGACGCGGCGCGAACATGGGGGTGCTGTTCAAGAACGCCGAGGCCATCGAGATCATGCGCGAGATCGACACGCTCGTGGTGGACAAGACCGGTACCCTGACCGAAGGCAAGCCTGCTCTGGTTTCGGTAACGCCGGTTGAAGGCAGCGACGAGGAGATGCTGCTGTGCCTGGCCGCGAGTCTCGAGCGGGGCAGCGAGCATCCACTGGCGGCCGCCATCGTGGACGGCGCCGCCCACAGAGGCATCGGGCTCCAGGCCGTCTCGGACTTCGAATCGCGAACCGGCAAGGGCGTACTGGGAAGCGTGGGGGGCAAACGTGTCGCACTTGGCAACCGCGCCATGATGGCGGACCTCGATGTTGACGCCGAAGCGCTGTCCACGAAGGCCGAGGCGCTGCGCGTCGAGGGTCAGACGGTCATGTTCGTCGCCGTGGACGGCAAAGCGGCGGGCCTGGTGGGCGTCGCCGACCCGATCAAGGACAGCACGCCGGGCGCGATCGAGAAGCTGCATGATGAAGGCGTCACCATCGTCATGCTCACCGGCGACAGCCGCACGACCGCGCAGGCGGTGGCCAGGCAGCTCGGTATCGACGAGGTCACCGCCGAAGTCCTGCCCGACCAGAAGGCCGGGGTCATCAAGCGCCTGCAGAGCGAAGGGCGCAAGGTGGCGATGGCGGGCGACGGCATCAACGACGCCCCGGCGCTGGCCCAGGCCCAGGTCGGCATCGCCATGGGAACGGGCACCGACGTGGCCATGGAGAGCGCAGGCGTCACCCTGGTCAAGGGTGACTTGAACGGGATCGTACGGGCGCGGCGGCTTTCCATGGCCACCATGCGCAACATACGCCAGAACCTGTTCTTCGCCCTGGTATACAACTCGGTGGGCGTGCCCGTTGCCGCCGGCATCCTTTACCCGTTCTTCGGCGTGCTGCTGTCGCCCATGATCGCCGCGGCCGCCATGAGCCTGAGCTCCGTGTCGGTCATCACCAACGCGCTGCGGTTGAACAGGGTCAGGATGTAGCACGCGGCGCAAGCTCCTTCGCGAGCATTTCAACGATATGGGGGAATTCTGGCAGAACCCGGAGGACGAGCAGCGAAGGGGCGCCGAGGTGGTTTTCTGAAGGTCACCTCTTCTCGCCCTGGGAGTCTGTCGGGTTTAGGGAATCGTAGTGTGGCAGGTGGCCTGTTTTATACAATGGCGAGGACATTTTTTCGATCTTTCGAAGCGAATAGTGGTAACTATTCAACGAGAAAGATCGAGAAAATGGACCGATTTCCCGCCGCCGCAGTGGATTCATCCCAAGGAAGCTCTGATTAATGCTGTCATTGCGAGGAGCGACGCGACGAAGCAATCCAGAAAGCGTGCAATGGCAGGCATCCTGGATTGCTTCGCTGCGCTCGGAATGACAGCGTAAGCAATGGATCAGCGTGCACCACGTATTTCGAAAGCAGGCCCATGGACGGACGATCCTTGAAACTCACGGCTTCGAGTCCCAAGAATAAGGTGGGTTTCCCGTGAGGCCAGGGCCTCGACGGGGAGATATCGTGAAAATGACTCGAGAGGTGAATATGAAACTCAGTGCTCGCAACGTTCTGAAGGGCAAGGTGAAAGCCGTGCAGCCCGGGGCGGTCAACGACGAGGTGGTCCTGGAGCTGCCCGGGGGAATGGAGATCGTGTCGGTAATCACGAAGAGTTCCGCGGAGCATCTCGGGCTGGCACCCGGGAAGGAAGCTTACGCCGTCATCAAGGCGTCGAACGTGATGATCGCCACCGACTGAGACCGGCCGTCGAGCCTGCTGCACTCAGGGGCCCGGGCCGGCGCTCGCCTTTTCAGGCGAGCAGCTCGACGAAGCGCCCACCGTCAACGACGCTTGATGATTGCCGGTGGCGTCACACCCGGAAGCCGAGCTCCACCAGCTCCCGGCGCACCGTGTCGTCGTGCAGGAGCTCGATGAAGCGCCTCACGGCACGCCGGCCGCGTCGTGCCTCGGGGATCACGAAATCGTAGTGCTCCTCCCTGAGCGGGATGAAGCCGAGGCCATAGGCGCGGGCGACGGTGTCGATGGCGACGCCCCAATCGGCGCGCCCCTGGGCAACGGCGGTGGCCACCGCGTTGTGTGACTTGGTCTGTACGGCGTAGCCGGGAGGCTGGCGTCCCTCCAGGAGGCCGTCGATGAGAATGCGCGTGCCGCTGCCGGCATTGCGGTTCACCATGACGCAATCGCGATCCCCGAGCGCCGCCTCGGCGGCCTTCGCAGCCGTGTCCGCGGCGCGAAAGCGCGGATCGTCCCGGCGAAAGACCACACCCTGCAAACGCCGGTATCCCGTCACCAGCTCCAGGCCGGGCTCGAGAAACGGGCGGTTGTACTCGCCGCTCTCCGGATCCATGAGATGGACGCCGGCGATGTCGCACTCCCCGCGGCGCGCGGCAGCGAGTCCGCCGGTGCTGCCCACGTTCATTGCCTTGGTGCTGAATCCCTCGCGCTGGAGGCGACCGAGCAGGAGGTCCAGGCCCACGCAGTGACTGCCGATGGCGACCATGTCGGCGGGCTCGAGACGGCGGGAGATCAGTTGAACGGAGACGGTCTCTCCCACGCCGACCTGCTCCTCGAGGGCGTCGATGGTGATGAAGCCGTCGGCATGGCTGAAAGAGGTGACCGCGCCCGAGCCCTTGCCGATCGGATAGGCGGCGAGCCCCTGCCCGGAAGCCACCAGGTTCACGAGCTTGAACTCCGTGCGCCCGCGCTCCGAGCTCACCCGGGTGGCGAGGGTCGCGGCCACTGTCTCGGTCTCGTCCTGCGGTGCGCCGGCGAGGGCGCGAAGCACGGGCGCCACGAAGCGATGAAAGGTGAAGATAGCCGACGTCGGAAACCCCGGCAGGATCACGACCGGCTTGCCGTACGTGACCGCCAGACAGAGCGGCTTGCCGGGCTTGATGGCGACGCCGTGCACCAGCACCCCTGGATTGCGCAGCCGGGACACGACCTCGTAGCACAGGTCTCCCGCTCCCTTGGACGTGCCGCCCGACAGGATCACCATGTCGCAGGCCAGTCCCCGATCCAGGATGCTTTCGACCTCCTGCGCATCGTCGATCACTGCGCCGAGGCGCACCGCCTCCCCGCCGAGCTCCTCCACGGCAGCGGCCACTATGGCCTGGTTGGAATCGTACACGCCGCCTTCGGCCATCGGCATCCCGGGCGGCACGATCTCGTCGCCGGTCGAGATGATCGCCACGCGGGGACGGCGGTAGACGCGGACCTCGTTCAAACCGATGGCCGCGAGGACGCCGATCTCCCGCGAGCTGAGCCGCTGGCCGGCGTGCAGCACCGTCTCGCCGCGGCCGATGTCGGTGCCCGCAAAGCTGATGAAAGCGCCCGGTGCCACGGGACGCCGCACGCGCAGCGACTGCCGCCCGTCCGCCTCCATGATGTCCGTGTCCTCGACCATCACCACGGCGTCGGCGCCCCGAGGGATCATGCCGCCCGTGGCAACCACGGTCGCCGCGCCCGGGCGCACAGCCTCGTGCGGGACCACTCCGGGAGTGATCACCTCGTCGTTGAGCAACAGCTCTCGGGGCTGGTCCTCGGTGGCACCTGCAGTGTCGGCGGCGTGCACCGCGAAGCCGTCGACGTTGGTGCGGTCGAACCCGGGGACATCCACCCCGGCGACGACATCCTGACCCAGGATACGATTGAGCGCGCCGGCGAGCGACACGGTCTCGGTGCCGAGCGGCCCCATCGCGATGTGGGCCTGGAAGCGCGCCGACGCCTCGGCGATGCCGGCAACATCCAGGAACTGTCGTTGCCGCGCCGCCCGGCGCCGACTCACACTTTTCGCATCAACCATCGGACAGGCCTCCAGGGACGAATCACAGACGTTGGTCGTAGAGATGGACGGTCACCTCCGCCCCCTCGGCAAAGCCCTCGCTGGTCGGGGCCACGAGCACGAAGCCATCCGCGCGCACTACGGTGGAAAGCGTGTGTCCGTCGGAGACGGCGACTGGCTCGGCGTGCCCATCCACAATGCGCACCCGGCAGCACTCCAGCCTGCCGAGGCTCGAGGAGATCTTGCGCGAGAGCACCGCGCGGCGCGTGCCATAGGGCCAGCCGGGATCGCGCCCCGCGAGCCGTCGCACCGCGCGTCCCGCGAGGACGTCATAGGCGAACAGCGTAGCCAGCGGCACGCCGGGCAGCATGATGACGGGGACACCCCCGGCGTGCCCCACGGAGGCGGTCTCTCCGGGATTGATCGCCACCCCCCGGTGGACCACCTCACCGGCCCTGGACAAGGCCTCTGCCGCCTGGTCGTTGGATCCGAAGCCGGAGCCGCCGACCAGCAGCAACAAGTTGCAGCCGCCGCCCGCCAGCGCGTTCTCGAGTACGCCGTTTTCAACCCGCTCCGGCTGCGAGCACAGACCGCCGTCGCGATGTACCAGGGAGTGGACCATCAGCCCACCGGCATCGTGGACATTGCCGCGAATGATGAGGACACGTACGCGCGGACGGCGTACGACCGGAACCGCGGGGAAACCCAGGACCGTCAACAGCGCGGCGTCGGCGACTCGAAGCACCCGCCCGGCCTCCAAAAGACGATCGCCGGCCCGCACCTCGCGCCCCGTTGGAATGACGTTCTCGCCCGAGGCGAGCGGCGTATGGACCTCGAGGGCCCGTCCCCGCAGCTCGACGTCCTGCAAGGGAATCACCGTATCGGTCCCTTCCGGCAGCGGTTCTCCGCTCGTAAGAGGTGCGGCCCGCCCGGGCACCAGGACCGGCTCACCGGACGACCCGACTCGAAACGGCAAGGGGTTGTACGCGCTCGCCCCCAACGTCGCCTCCGCCGGTAGAGCAAAACCGTCCACTGCCGCTGCGGGGCTCGGGGGATAGTCCACCGAAGCGTCGATGGGTGCGGCCAGTGTGCGGCCGACCGCATCGACGACGTCGACCTCTTCCCCCGGCAGGGCAGTGGTCTCGGAATCCAGCCAGTCAAGGATCCGTTCGTGTGCGATTGGGGCCATTATCGCCATGGGCAGGCCAGTGGGGCCGGCAGATTACCATCACCGCTCCAAAGCCGGGTGTCGATACTCGCTCCATGCCCCCGCGCCAAGCTCATCGGTTCTCCCGCAGAAAAGCGTTGCACCGACGGTCCGCGAACCAGACGGCGAGGCGTCCGCAGGACTGCAGATCGGGGCTCCGCGGTGCCGGCGGAAGCAGCACCAGCACGCCGTCCTCCTTGACGAGCCGCGTGCAATCGCGCCAGGCTCGTGTCGCCCCGTCCGCGGTGGGGCCCGCGATGACGACGTCATAAAGTCCGTTCCCGGCCGCACCCGTGATGGGCCGGCCGATCTCCTCGCCGTGGCGGCGCGGCGCGGGGTCCACATCGAGGCCGCCGACGCGGCATCCCGGGCGCGACGTCAGCAAATCCAGCAGGACCAATTCCTTGACGGTGAGGCCCGGATGCGTGACCCGGGGAGACCAGTTCAATTCGTCGCGCCGGCGGTCGGGGTCATCGATGCGCTCCCACTTGAGCTCGCTGGTCTGGCGAAACAAATCCGGCTTGCCTCCGTCGCCGAGATGCGCCGGCAGGTTTCCGATTCCATACCCTTGGTCGAGTATGCCGTAGCACAACAGGTCCTCGGCCCAGTAGTGCGGGAAACGCGACTCGTCGAAGCCGCCGAGAACGTTCCACAGGGTCCTGCGTATCCCGAAGACGCTGGAATTGAAGAACAGCAGTCGCTTCCTGCCCACTGCGGCGAACACCCTGCCGGTGAACCACGGCGCCGACTCCACGGCCATGGCGTAATCCTCTTTCAGCTCGTCTCCCACCCGGCAATCCATGTCCCGCTCCGAAGGGCGAACGGCATACTCGAGCTCCGCGCCCTTCCAGTGACTGCCCGTGTGGCCGCTGCCCCATTCGTAGTGCCAGCCGATGGCCCCGAGCCGCGGGTCGTTCTGCATGCGCTGCACGCACCCGTCGACAACCCCCGGTCCGATCATCACGTCGATACTGATGTTGAAGACGCAGGGCGCGTCCGTGTGGCGGAAGCCCAGGTTGACGCCCCGCGCGTGTCCGTGGCCGCTCTCGGCGCGCAGCAGTACATCGATCACGCCGGCGGCGGCGAGAAACTCCAGGTAGGCGCGAAGCAGCGGGGATGCGTCGTGGTAAACCACGATGAGCTGCTCGCGCGGTGACTTCCATTCACCGATGCGTTGCAGACACATCTGGGTGTAGCGGGTTTCGTGACCATAGGTCGTCACCACGATCGACGCCCAACGGGCGCCCAACGGCTCAGACCGGCCGCTCACGCGCGGGACCGCCGGCACAGCGGATTGTGAGGTGCTGAACGAAGAGATAACCGGAATCCGTGATGGACATATTATTATAACGGCCGACGAGCCCCCGGCATATCGTGCCGGCCGGCAACTCCGAACGGATATCGCGCGAGCCGGTCGAGTGCGGGAACATGTGGAGAATGCAATGAAAGACACACCGGCAAACGCCCTGCTCTTCGACGTTTTCGGCACCGTGGTGGACTGGCGCGGGTCCATCATCGAGGAAGGCCGGGTTTGGAATCGCGACCTGGGGCTGAGCGTCGACTGGGCGCGTTTCGCGGACCGCTGGCGAAGCCTGTACCAGCCGGCCATGGAGCGTGTCCGAAGCGGCGCCCGGCCCTGGACGGTACTGGATGTGCTGCACCGGGAGAGCCTGGATTCGCTGATCGAGGAATTCGGGCTGGAGAAGCTGGACGACGATCAGCGCCTTCATATGAACCGCGTCTGGCATCGACTGCAACCCTGGCCCGATTCGGTCCCCGGCCTGACCCGTCTCAAGCGGGACTTCATCATCGGGCCGTTGTCCAACGGCAACGTCTCGCTGCTCGTCGACATGGCGCGGTACTCCGGGCTTCCCTGGGACGTCATCCTGGGCGCGGAGATCGCCGGGCACTACAAGCCGCAGCCCGAGGCCTACTTGACGGCCGCGCGGCTCCTGGACCTGCAACCGCACCAGTGCATGATGGTGGCCGCGCACAACAGCGACCTCGCCGCAGCCGGAGCGCTCGGCTTTCGCACCGCCTTCATCCCGCGTCCCACGGAGTACGGACCGGGCCAGGACAAGGATCTGGCGCCGACCGGTCCCTGGGATTACGTTGCGAACGGCATCACCGGCCTCGCCGATCTTCTCGGTAGCTGAGAAAACCTAAGGAAGCCCTGATTAATCGTTTACGTTGTCATTGCGAGCGCAGCGAAGCAATCCAGGATGCCTGCCGATCCACGCTTTCTGGATTGCTTCGTCGCGTCGCTCCTCGCAATGACAGCATTAATCAGAGCTTCCCTAAGCGAGAGGTCACTTGCCTGGCCCTTTACTCGGGGCGAGAGGGTTGTATTCCCGGCGCGAGCGCGGGACGAGCTCCGGTAATGCCCTTCGGTCGGGCTTACCGCCAACCAGTCTCGGAATCGAATCGACGCGCGCGAAGTACTCGGGAATCATGTAACGCGGGATCTTCTTCTCCAGCTCCCGGCGAACGAAGCCGACCAGCGGCGGTTCGCCGCCCCTGGTCAGCACGTACGCCGCCAGCGCGCTTTCGGTATCACCCTCCGGCCGGGCGAGGCGGACGACGGCGTCCTCGATCCCGGGCACCGAGCGCAGTGCGGCCTCGACCTCGGCGGCTTCCACCCGGTAGCCGTTCACCTTGAGCTGGTCGTCCACCCGGCCGACCACGATGAGTCTTCCTGATGCATCGAGGTAACCGGCGTCTCCGGTTCGAAATCGCCGGTAGCCGGCGCGGTCGGGATCCGGGGAGAGCTTCTGCGCATCCAGGTCCGGACGCCGCCAGTAGCCCGCGAACAGCGCATCGCCGGACACCACGATCTCCCCCGTGCCGTTCGTCTGCACACCGTCCGGGTCTTCGATCGCGACATGCACCCCGTCGAATGGCCTGCCGGCCGGGATCGTCGACATTCGAGCCATCTCTTCGAGCGGCAGGGAACAGCTCGCCACCGCCACCTCGGTGCTCCCGAACCAGTTCAGTACCCGGCATGATGGCGGAAACACCGCCGCCGCCTGACGGAGATCGTCCGGCGCCAACACCTCGCCGCTCAATCGGAGCAGGCGGACGCTCAGCTCGTCGCGCCGGCCGGCGAGCGCTTTCACGATGTGTCTGAGCACCGAAGGGACGGTCGGCAGAACCGTGATCCGTTGGTTCACCAGCCACTCCGCCAGGCCGGTCAGTCCCTGGCGGTCGATGGCAAACGAGCAGGCAGTCGCGCCGATCATCAGGGATGACACCAGATCCATGGCCCGGGAATCGTGGAGCAGCGCTACCCGGTCGTCCTGCCGCAGCCGCGTGCGCGACAGGTAGCTGCACGCGAAGGCGAGCGTGCTCCGGTGCGTCTGCACCACGCCCTTCGGCCGGCCGGTTGACCCCGACGTGTAGGCGATGCCGACCGGGTCCTCTGGCCGGGGGGAGCGGCCCGGCGGTTCGTCGCGTACCGGGCAGTCAGAGTCGAGATCGACCACGTCGCCTCCGACGGGACACAGGGATTCCGCCAGGGCGCGGTGCTCCCGTGTTGCGAAGATCACCCGGGCGCCCGCGTCGGCGAGGATCGTGCGCAGATAGGGAACGGGCTGGCCGACCCTCAACAGCAGGCTGACCATTCCGGCCTTGCACAGACCCAGAAATGCCGCTGTCGCGGCCGGCCTGCTGTCGGTCAGCACGACGGCCCGCTCTCCGGGGACGACCATTGTCCGGGACGCGATACGAGCGACTCCGTTTGCCCGCCGATCGAGCTCGGAAAAGGTGCACGAGCTCCCGTCCGCCACCAGGGCGATCCGATCGCCGTATGCCGCCGCCGCGGCCTCGAAAGCCTCCGGAATCGTCCGGCCAGGGACGCGGGATGGCCGATCGGCGCCGATCACACGACATTCTCCATGGTGGCATCCCGGCCGCCGTGCTGCGATTCCTGCATGCCGCGTGTCGTTTCCAGTCTCACGTCGCAGGCTACCGGGGCTTCTTCTCGCTGGAGTCAGGTGCCCGGATTCATTAGCCCGGTTTCGTGTCCATGGACTTCAGCTCCCTGGCGCGCAGCTCCAGTCTTCTGACCTTCCCGGTAGTGGTCATCGGCATCTCCTCGATGAACTCGATCTCGCGGGGATACTCGTGGGCCGCCAGGCGGCTCTTGACGGTGCTCTGGATCTCGCGCTTGAGGGCATCGTCCCCGGCCACGCCGCGCGCCAGGACGATGAAGGCCTTGATGACGCTGCCGCGCAGCGCGTCGGGCTTGCCGATGACGGCAGCCTGGGCGACGGCCGGGTGCTTCAGGAGGCAGTCCTCGATCTCTCCCGGGCCCACGCGATGGCCGGCCGTCGAGATGACGTCGTCCTTGCGACCGACGAACCAGAGGTAGCCGTCCTCGTCGCGGTAGCCGACGTCGCCGGTGCGAAACCAGCCCCTGGTGATCTTCGCGCTCGTCGCCTCCTCGTTGTTCCAGTAGCCGAGGAACATCACCGGATCGCCGGTGCGCGCTGCCAGCTCGCCGGGCTGGCCGGTCGGCATCGGGTTGCCGTCCTCGTCGATGGCGTCCACCTCGTGCCCCGGGTACGGCCGGCCCATGGACCCCGGCTTCACATCCATGATCGGCGCCGAGTTGCCGACGATATAGTTGAACTCGGTCTGGCCCCACATCTCGTTGATCTCCAGGTTGAGAACCTCCTTCCCCCACTCGTAGAGCTCGGCGCCCATGGCCTCCCCGGCGGACATGATGCCGCGCCACTTGAACTTTCGGGATTCGAGATCCGGCACCTGGCGCATCATCTTCAGAGCGGTCGGTGGAATGAAAGCGTTGGTCACGCCAAAGCGCTCCACCAGGTCCAACGCGTGCTCCGGATCGAACTTGCCGCCCTCGTAGCCGACGATCGGAGTGCCGTACAGCCAGGCCGGCAGCAGCCCGTCCAGCAGGCCGCCGGTCCACGCCCAGTCGGCGGGGGTCCAGAACACGTCATTTGGCTTTGGGTAGAAATTCTGCGACAGCTCGAAGCCCGGGAGATTGCCGATCAAGGAGCGGTGCGCCACGAGCGCGCCCTTGGGCGGGCCGGTGGTGCCGGAGGTGTAGATCAACAGGGCCGGGTCGTCGGCGAGCGTGTCCACGATCTCGAACCGCTCCGAGGCCTCATTCAAGGCTTCCCAGAAGGAGCCGTCGGCGGTGGAGCCGTCGCAGCCGATCACGGTCTCGAGGTTCGGCAGGCGGTCCTTGATATCCTGGATCATCTCGACGTGGTGGCCGAGGGTGATGACGGCCTTGGCGCCGCTGTCCTCGAGGCGGTACTGGATGGCGTCGGGCCCGAACAGCACCGACAAAGGCAGTGACACGGCACCGAGCTTGTGTACGGCGATGTGGGCCAGGCCGGTCTCGATCCGCTGTGGCAGGACGATGCCGACGCGATCGCCCTTCTCTATGCCCCAGTGCCGCAGCGCGTTGGCCAGGCGATCGGACAGCGTCTTGATATCCCCGAAGGTGTAGACCCTGGGCTCGCCGGCCGCGCTCTCACAGAAGATCGCGGGCTTGCCGGCGATGTGGCCGTGCCGTTCGCAGACCTCCCGAGCCATGTTGTAGTGTCTCGGTATGTTCCAGCGAAAGTCCTTCCTGACGGACTCGAAATCCCGATAGTCGTGAGAAATCAGCGTCATGGCGCCCTCTTCGTTTGTCCGTCAGCTTAGCCCAAATCGCCTTGACATCGCACCCCGGCCGCGCACAATGGACGGACCGTCCAATCACCAGGTCCACGAGATTGAGTTCATGAGCACCACCGCAGCCGAAAACCTCGACCAGGAGCCCGTTGTCCTGCGCGAAGACCGCGAGGACGGCATCACTACCCTGACCCTGAACAGGCCAAAGCAGTATAACGCCCTGTCGGAAGGAGTGCTGGCGGCGCTTCGACAACGCATCGAGGAGCTCAAAGTCGACGAATCCGTGCGCGTCGTCGTGCTGGCCGGTGCGGGCAAGGCCTTCTCCGCGGGTCACGACCTCAAGGAGATGCGGTCGAAGCACGATGCGGAATACTATCGCGCATTGTTCCGCCAATGCAGCGGCGTCATGCTCGGCCTGCTGGCCCTGCCGCAGCCCGTCATCGCCCGCGTCCACGGGATGGCCACCGCCGCCGGATGCCAGTTGGTCGCAACCTGCGACCTGGCGGTCGCCAGCACGGAGGCCAGGTTCGCCGTCTCCGGCGTGAACCTGGGACTGTTCTGCTCCACCCCGGGCGTGGCCCTGAGCCGCAACGTACCGCGCAAGCGGGCCTTCGAGATGCTGATCACCGGGGAGTTCATCGACGCCCGCACCGCCTCGGAATGGGGTCTGATCAACCGCGCGGTCGCGCCCGAGGAGCTGGACGATCAAGTGATGGCGCTGGCAAAGATCATCGCCGCCAAGGCACCGGTAGCGGTTCGCACCGGCAAGCGCCTGTTCTACGAACAGATTGTGAAGGACCTGCCGGGGGCCTACGACTACGCGACAGAGATCATGGCCTGCAACATGATGGAGGCGGATACCGTCGAGGGCGTGGACGCTTTCATCGAGAAGCGCAAGCCGTCCTGGCACCGGGAGCTGTAAGCCAACCATCGGGCTCGCACGCGCGAGGCGCCGCGCGGCATTCCACGTCGGTTATCCACAGCACGACAATCCCTCTCCCTCCGGGACGACTCCAGGGACGGAGGAGGTAGAACGAAGTCCGGAACCCGGGTCGAGAGGGTTGGGGTGAGGGCAATGGAAATCAGCCCCGGCACGAGGCCGTGTAGTACCCACGACGCCGAGTAACCGGGAAGGGCCCGGGGCAAAGGCCGGAGACTCCCTCACCCCGCCCTTGTATGTTCCCCGCGTAAGAGAACGGCCAAGTGAGATTGGGGTGGGTCCAAACACCGCCCCCTCACCCCAGCCCTCTCCCGGAGGGAGAGGGGGTGAAGTCCCCTCTCCCGCCAGCGGGAGAGGGAATCTGGTCCCGGGGCCGCAAAATTCCGTCTCCCCCGCGACCCCCGTGAAGGGACCGTGCTCCGGACCACCCTCACGCTGCCATCCTCCCGCCGGCGGGACCTCTGGGGACAGGCAACCTAATGGGCCGCACTCAGCAGTTCATTTTGGGCTAGCAGTCCCCGACACGCTCCGAAGTCCAGTTCATCTTCATGATGGTCATCTTCGTCTGTCCCATGTCCACCTCCACGTCCATGTTGCCCTTGCCGGTCTTGCCATCGGTCTGGAATACGCCGTCGGCCGAGGCGCTCTGTCCCTGGAAGTTGCATTCCATCCGGAAGGTCAAGGTATCCCCGTCCAGCTCGTTCTTGACGAGGTTGCACCCCTGCGCATTCTTCATCATGGTGGCGGGATCGAAGCTGGTCTGCTTGACGCAGTGCGTCTTGGTCTCCGTGACGGGTTGGCCGCTCATCGGGCTGGTGCGGGTCGTCGTGGTCTTCCACAGGCCCGGATGGATGGGGAGTTGATCCGCGGCCGCGGCCAGCGGCAAAAGGACGGCAACGACTGCAAGACTCTTCAGTTTCATTCAGGACTCCTCTACAAATCGACTTTTGGCCCGGGGAATTTGATCGATGACAAAGATAACGTAGGACGCGCGCTCGGGTAAACACGACCGAGGCGGCGAGGATAGCATGAAAGACAACCGCCCCCGGACGGCGGTCTTGCTCACCCGTACGATCCCTGGCCGGAAGTTTCCCCGCTCCGCGAGGGTACCCACACCAGCGCGCTTCCATCGAGGACGATCCTGTCACCCACCCGGCAAACCGTCGCGAGACGAACCCGTTGCTTTTGCCGATCAACGTCCACGACCTCGGCGCGGGCCACCACCGTCTCACCGATGCGCACCGGCTGCAGGAATCGCATTTCCTGTGACATCCACAGGCAGCCCGGGCCGGGAAGCCGCGTGCCGATGATCGCGGAGATGAGGCTGGCGGTAATCATGCCGTGCAGCACTTGCCCGCCTGCGCGGGTACGCGCCGCGAACTCCTCGTTCATGTGCAGCGGATTGTCATCCAGAGACAGCTCCGCATACGCGGCGAGGTCGCGCGCGGAGAACGTTTTGTCGATGGAGGCGTGCATGCCGGTCTCGAGGTTCTCGATATAGTAGCCGTGCATCTGGTCGAAGGAGTCGTTCATGGCAGGTTTACGCAACGTCAGGGTTCTAATACGATAGACGGACGCATCGAGGATCCACGTGCAGCATAGTGCATACGAACAGGGTTCACATCCGGCCATGGGATCACGGTTGGTCCCGCGCCAACCACGGTCCCCAGGACAATCAGACGGCGGGGCGTCGACGAGACGCCACCCCGAGGAGGCAACATGTCAGTTATCGGCCAAACGCCGGCATCAGCGGCGTATGAATATCCCCTGCTCATCAGGCACTTGCTTCACACGCCGCTGGCCCATCATCCCGACAGGGAGATCGTGGATGCGGAAGGCAAGCGCTTCACATATCGACAGCTCTTCGACAGGATCGCCCGCCTCGGCTCTGCCCTCCAGGATCTGGGGGTCAACCGCGGCAATACCGTAGCAGTGCTCGACTGGGACAGCCACCGGTACCTGGAGTGCTTCTTCGCCATACCGATGCTCGGCGCCGTGCTGCACACCGTCAACGTGCGGCTGTCTCCCGATCAGATCCTGTACACCATCAACCACGCCGAAGACGACATCCTTCTGGTGCACCAGGATTTCCTGCCGTTGATCCAGCAGATCAAGAACCGCATAGAGCGGCC
Source organism: Arenicellales bacterium (assembly GCA_049583715.1). GTDB lineage: Bacteria > Pseudomonadota > Gammaproteobacteria > Arenicellales > JAANXG01 > JAANXG01. Next base: position 37,488 of record JBAUWJ010000196.1, read on the forward strand.
GCACAGGATCGTGATTCTCACCGACGGCGACACGATCCCCGACAACGCCGTCGAGTCGGCAGGGGAATACGAGGCCCTGCTGGCTCGTGCGGATCCAACATTCGAGTTTCAGGATTTCGACGAGAACACCCGCGCCACGACTTTCTATACCACCGGCACCACCGGGAATCCCAAAGGGGTCTACTATTCCCACCGCCAGCTCGTCCTCCACACGCTCGCCGTCGGGATGTGCTCCAGCCTTGGAGGCGTACACGGCACCTTCTCCACCTCCGACGTGTACATGCCCATCACGCCGATGTTCCACGTCCACGCCTGGGGCTTTCCCTACCTCATGACGCTGCTCGGCCTGAAACAGGTGTACCCGGGACGCTACGCGCCCGAACGCCTGCTTTCGCTGATCGAGACCGAAGGCGTCACCGTATCCCACTGCGTACCCACGATTCTGCACATGCTGCTGCAGGCCCAGGAGCAGCTCGGCACCGATCTCGCCGGCTGGAAAGTCATCATCGGTGGCTCGGCGCTGCCCGAAGGGCTGGCCGCCAGGGCCATGGATCTCGGCATCGACGTGTACGCCGGTTACGGCATGTCCGAGACCTGCCCCGTCCTCACCACCGCGAGGCTCGACCAGGAAGAGCTCGATAAGCCCGCCGCGGAGCAGCTCACCACCCGCTGCAGGACCGGGCGGCCCCTCGTCCTGGTCGACCTCAAGATCGTCGACGAGTCGGGCAAGGAGATGCCCCATGACGGACGGACCACGGGAGAAGTCGTCGTCCGGACGCCGTGGTTGACCGAGGGGTACTTCAAGGAGCCGGAGCGCAGCGAGGAGCTGTGGCAGGACGGCTACTTGCATACCGGCGATATCGGATTCATCGACGAAAGGGGTTACCTGAAAGTGACCGACCGGCTCAAGGACGTGATCAAGTCGGGCGGAGAATGGATCTCTTCCCTGCAGCTCGAGGACATCGTCAGCCAGGTCCCGCAGGTCAGCGAGGTGGCCGCGATCGGAGTCACGGATCAGCAATGGGGCGAACGGCCCCTGATCCTGGTGGTTCCCGTCGAGGGTGCCACGCTGACCGAGGCGCAGGTGATCGGGCACCTGACGCAGGCGGCCGAGGACGGCGTTCTCTCCAAGTGGGCGGTGCCGGACCAGGTCCGCATCGTGGATCGCATCGAGAAGACCAGCGTCGGGAAAATCGACAAGAAAGCATTGAGACAGAGATACGGCAGTTGACCTGTCCTCGCC
>JBAUWJ010000197.1:0-3105 GCA_049583715.1 Arenicellales bacterium
AAGCAAGAGTATCCACCGCATGTTGGCGCGAGACAGCAATCTGCGGGCGGATAATCTCTTTGACATCATCAAGGTCATCCAGGAGCGCCGACACGGTCGACGGTGCGCGGACCCACCGGTGCCTCGATAGAGCGGGCGGACACCTACCTGTCGCCCAGGAGTTCGGTGACCCTCGGGCATGACGTGGGCCAGGAATTCTTCAAGCGCTCCTCGATCGTGGCTCTTTCGGGTGGAATGCTCGATCCCGTGTGCCAACTCGGCGACGACGACGCTGGATACGGCGACTCGGCTCATGGGGGTGTATTCCAACCTCTGTTGGAGTGCGGGCGGTCTTTCCTTTAGGACGTGGATGGCCGGGGGATACTTGTCGTGGCCGACTGTTTGGTCGGATCAGGGCCGGAGCCCGGCGAGCATCTGCCAGCACTGGCGGGGCGAGAGAACGGGAACGGCCGCGATGTGGCGGAGTTTCAGTAGTTCTTTGTCGCCGGTAACAAAAGCGTCGGCCCGAGCGGCCACGGCGCATCCAATAATCGGGATATCGTCCGGGTCCCTTATTTTGACTTTGATATCAGCGATATCCGTGGTCATTTCAGCGTGTGATTTGATCAGACTCACGTAGTCTCGGGTGACCGTGGCGGGTAGATGAAACTTTTCCGTCAGGATTCGTGCCAGTTCGGACAATACAGGTTGGCAGGTAAGGAGTTCATGTTCGTAGAGAATGCTCTCGAACAATTCGGTGCACAGGCCGCGCGTGGTCAGACTGCTGGCCAGCACATTGGTATCGAGCAATATTCTCACGAAATGTCGTTAAGCACATCTTCGTCTGTCAGGTAGCCTGCCGCCTCGGCATAAGGCATGGCTTTGCGGCGCAGCCGGCGAAATTGCTGGATGGCCAGTTGCCGGCGCAGCGCTTCGCGCGCGAGATCGCTTTTGCTGCGGCCGGTCCGTTTGGCAAGCCGGGCCAGGTCTTTGTCCAGCTTGTCGTCGAGGCGTATTGTCAGGGTGCTCATTTCAGAGGCGTGTGGATACAGGGTCTATGTATTACATTGTAACACAATTGAGGGTGCGAACCAGGGAAAGTTGTGAGTGACCTGATGCAGCGCAGCTTCAGCGCCCGCCGCCTTCGACGTTTCTCCACCCGGAGGTCAGATCGTGGTCCTCAGTGGCGCGGCAGCGTCGCTGGCCCATCGACGGCGAGGGGAAACGGACGCAACCCACGCCCTCACGCCATTGACCACGCGAGAATTCCGTCTATAAGTGATTAATAAACCCAGTATTCAGACGGAGTAATGGAGCAACAACAGGGCGAGTTGCCCCTGCCGTTTCCGGAGCTGTCCGGCGATATGCCGCTGCTGCCTGCGCGGATGGTCAACGAGTACCAGTACTGCCCGCGGCTGGCGTATCTGGAATGGGTGCAGGGCGAATGGTCGGATTCCGCAGATACCGTGGATGGAGCACGCACCCATCGGCGCGTGGACCGCGGCGGTGGACGCCTGCCCGCGGCCGACGAGCTGGATGAGGAAGAGCGCCTTCATGCCCGTTCCATCACCTTGTCCTCGAACCGCCTCGGCCTGATCGCCAAGCTGGACCTGATCGAGGCCGAGAACGGCCAGGTCATCCCCGTCGACTATAAGCGCGGCAAACGCCCGCACGTCGAGAAGGGTGCCTACGAGCCTGAGCGCGTTCAGCTCTGCGTGCAGGGCATGATCCTGGAAGAGCACGGCTACGACTCCCCGGAAGGCGTGCTGTACTTCGCGGGCAGCAAGGAGCGGGTCCAGGTCCCGTTCGACGACGAGCTGCGCGCCACCACGCGGCAGGCGGTGGACGGCCTGCGCTTTACTGCCAGCGGCGGCCGCATTCCGCCGCCCCTCCTGGACAGCCCCAAATGCCCGCGCTGCTCGCTGGTGGGCATCTGTCTGCCCGACGAGGTCAACTTCGTCAAGGAGGGCGAGGGGGCTCCCCGGCCGCTGGCCGTTTCCCGCGAAGAAGCGTTTCCGGTTTACGTGCAGGCCCACCGCGCCAAAGTCTCCAAGAACGGAGAGGTGGTCGAGATCTCCACCGGCGACGACGACCCCAAGACCACCGCCCGCCTGTTGGAGATGTCGGAGTTGGTGCTCATGGGCAATGTCTACGTGACCACACCGACGCTGCATGAGCTGCTGCGGCGTGACATACCGGTTTCATGGTACTCCTACGGGGGATGGTTTCTCGGCCACACCCAGTCGAACGGCCACAAGAACGTGGAGCTGCGTACGGCCCAGTACCAGGTCAGCTTCGACTCCCGGCGATGCCTGATCATCGCGCGTGGTCTGGTGGCGGCCAAGATCCGTAATGCCAGGGTCTTGCTGCGCCGAAACTGGCGCGACGGGTCCGCGCCCGAAGAGCTGATGCGCGACCTGAAGAACGATGAGAAGAAGGCGCAGCGGGCCGCCGGCATCGAGGAGCTGCTCGGCACCGAGGGCGCCGCGGCGGCACGCTACTTCGGCAAATTCTCGGACATGATCAAGAACCAGCAGGACGCCGAGAACTTCTCCTTCGATTTCACGACCCGCAATCGTCGGCCGCCCACCGACCCCGTCAACGCCTTGTTGTCGTTTGCCTATGCCGTGCTGACGCGCGTCTGGACCAATACCCTCAGTGCCGTGGGGTTTGACCCGTACCGGGGCTACTACCACCAGCCCCGCTATGGCCGCCCGGCGCTGGCCCTGGACATCATGGAGCCGTTCCGGCCTCTGATCGCCGATTCCAGCGTGCTGCAGGCGATCAACAACGGCGAGGTCAAGCCCACCGACTTCATCTCGGCCGCCGGCAGCGTGGCACTCAATGCAAGCGGCAGGAAGCGGTTTATCGCCACCATCGAGCGGCGCCTGAGCCAGGAAGTCACACACCCCTTGTTCGGATACCGCGTGAGCTATCGGCGCTTGTTTCACATCCAGGCACGCCTGCTCGGCCGGTATCTAATGGGTGAAATCCCTGATTATCCAAACTTCGCTACGAGGTAGGTGATGGAGGAACATCTTTACATTGTCACCTACGATATCTCCGATAGTCGACGGTGGCGCTCGGTTTTCAGGACCATGAACGGCTACGGCGAATGGCTGCAAC
>JBAUWJ010000198.1:0-3899 GCA_049583715.1 Arenicellales bacterium
GCCGTCGGAGGAAAAGCCAAGGTCAGAACCGGACTCGGGAGATCCGACCGTCCGGGATCGTAGGGGGGCTTGCGGAAACGTGATGTACGGTCTGATGGCCATTTGCCACGAAGCCGGAAAGGGCGGATACATTGGAAGCCATTGGCCTAACCATGCGCGCGCCGTATTTCTACCCGACCCCCCCTTGAGGGAGGCGCGGGATTCGCCACCAGTGTCAATAATGGTTGCACATCACCGTCCCGCGGGTGAACCAGGGATAGGGCTGGCCGGTGTCAGCGCTGATCTTCTTGGTCATGCGGAAACTGGCAAAACGCTCCTGGGCGGTGCCGATGTACAAGACCCCCTCCGAGCGGGAAAAGTCCTTCAGCCGTTCCCGGGTGATCTCGTCTTTGCGTTGCCCCTTGGCAAAGGCGACGAGATCCACGCCTTCGCGCTTGGCGAAGGCGTGGATCGCCTTGACGAAGGCATGACTGATCGGGGCCATCAGCACCGTTGAGGCGACCTTGGCTCCGCGATGAACCTTGAAGAAGTTGGCGACCCCGCCGCCGGTCTGCATCCGCGGCTGATACAGGTTCAGATACAACCGGTCGATCCCTTCGAGGTCCAGGGTGACATGGTCTTGCAGCAACGCGGCGACGGTTTGGTTTACCATGATCGTAGGCCCCGGTTGACATCTTGGCCACGACCACACGCCGCTGCGCGCGACTACACTGGGAGCATAGCCTCCCGTCGCTCAACCGGGGCCGTCGCACACCGCAGACCACCTCATGCCTCGTCGGTCTGAGGCGAAGCCTCGCTAGTTATTAGCGTTGAACAGCCCTGTACCGCCCGCTGACCCACGCTCCAAGTCCGAGACGTCGGGTACACGTCCATGGAGTACGTACAGCAGGAATGCGGCGATGACCGGAACCTTGGCGCGAACCTGCTCGAAGACGAGAGAGCGCTCGTGATATAGGGCTTCGGGCTCCACCTCGTCGCTGGCTGGCATCGAGTGCATCAGGTGAAGGCGCGGGTGAGCGTCCAGGTTTCTTCTGGTAAGCCGCATCGTCTCCGTACCTGTACTGCGCTCCTCGATCGTCGAGCCCATCAGCGCGCCCGTTCCGAGAAATACGATGTCTGCTCGTTCAACGGCTACCGCCATGCCATCGACGGTCTCCAGAAGCCCAGTCCCCTCTGCGTTCGCGCGGCAGTGCTCGTCCGCCCGTCCGATGGTCTCCCGCATGAGAAGTAGCCGGATCCCGACCTTCGTGAACCCGTCGATGAGGCTATTGCACACAGCGTTTGGGGGCCCGACATAGGCAGCCACGAGACCGGACGTCCTTCCAAAGCGCCGGCGAATCGTTGCCAGATCCGCGATGGCCTGCACCGGATGGCATCTGTTGGACCGGGCGCTCACTACCGGACATGCGGCGAATCTGGTCGCGCTCTCCATGTCGGCGTGGCTGCCAAGGCGGAGGACTAAGACGTCGCCGAGGCGTGACAGGCACGCGACCTCCTCGGCTAGCGCGGCCTTCGCGGTGGCGGAGCCAAGATGAGTCGTCTCTCCCGCAACGAAGGTCACATGCGCGCCGACTCGGTGAGAGGCGACCTCGACAGACACACGCATCCGCGTCGAAGGCATGTCAAAGAGCGCCACCACGTTCCTACCGCTCAACGCGTGCTCGTATCGTTCGGGTTGCTTCTCGATATCCTCCGCGAAGCGCAGCACTTCCTCAAACTGTGCGGTGTTCCACGGCGCAGTGTCTATGACGTGCATCCGTCACCCCTCCTGTGGCTCGCCTCCCACGGCATTCAGGCGCTGCGCTTTCTGTGATTCCTCCTCCGACCGCCATGGCTTCTCGCTGCGAAACGCCAGACAACACACTAAGCTAATCCCGACGATGAAGATCGCGCTCACCACCGTGATCACGTCATTTTGGGTCCAGTTACCATATACAAAGGACACCATCCCCAAGCTGGCGCCCAAGATTCCGAGAACCACGCCTTTCGCCGTGAGACGGTCGTAGTACAAGCTCAGCACCGTCGGAACCACGAAGCACGACGCCACCCCGTTGAAGATCCACCATAGCCTGTCAAGCGAGAACAAGTGCTGTACAACAAAGGCGACACCGAGCCCGAGAAGCGAGATGAAGTACATTCCTGTACGGGCCCGGCCCACAGTCTCCTTGTCTAGTTGGTCCTTGACGGCCTGCTCATCCGTCGTCAAGCGCCTCCCCAGCCGCTCCTTCGCTATCACGGCCCTCTGCTCCGAGGTCAACGGCGCAAGGTCGATAGCGTAGAGGGAACTGGCCGCGCACATACCCGAATCCAGCGTACTCATCAACCCGGAGAGGAGCATCACAACGAAGAACACGGACGCCGATAGCGGGAGCACCTTGACGACAACCTCAATGCCGATCATCGGGAGTCCCACGCCAGTCGGCATTGCCACACCATTGGCGGGATCGGCCGCCGCGAATCCGAGTATCGACAGCAAAATGGGAACGATGCCAAAGAGGAAACCTGCGAAAACGTAGGCTGGCACCAAGTCCTTGGGTCGTATCGCAAACGCCCGCTGCCAGTACTGCTGGTCAGAAATGGACCCGGCGATGAGGCCAATGGACGTCACGATTCCAAAAGAGAATGCCACGTGGGGATCCAGGATGTTGGTATCCCCGGCCATGCCTCCCAGGCCAGCACCCACGGAGGACCAACCAACCTTCGAGGCGACCCACAGAGGCACCACCAACACGCCCGTGATGATGAATGCTGTCTGAACGAAGTCGGTCACGATCGAGGCGCGGAGGCCAGAGATCAACGAGTAGATGAGGCAAATCACCAGAAGAAGGATCATCACGATGTTCAAGGGGATCCCAGTGAGGTAGTTCAGCATCAGGCCGCCCACGAAAATCTGCACGCAGACTGCCATCACCTGATACCAGAGGTAGGGGATCATATAGACCTTGTGCACTGCGTTGCTCCCCAGCCGATAGCGGATCCAATCGGGCAACGTGTAGCCGCCTGGGATGATGCGACGGATGCGGGGAGCAAGGAAGGCGTAGACGACCAGCGCCAGGATGTTCGGCGCCGTGAACCAGAAGATTCCGGGTAGTCCGAGCTCATAGGACTTCTGGACGCTCACGAAGAGAGCTGGCGCCCAGATCCACGACGCCGCGACGCTCGGTGCGGCGAGATACCAGGGCACGTCACGCCATGCGACGAGGAACCCCGTGCCACTCTTCATCCATTTCTCGCTTCGGGACGCGAAGTAGGTGAGAGCGATCATCGCCATCCCAAAGACGCCGATGAGCCAGTAGCCCGCAGTCTGAGACACTGCGTTCATGGGTTGTCCTCCAGCCGTGAGGTTCCTCCGGGGAAATCGCGATGTGATCCAGCCCTCATTCCTGGGCTCCTCCTAGGGTGTTCAATCTTGGCGGTTTCAGGCAGTTTCTGGTCCCCCGAAATCATGTCGCTCCAAGCTCGACGGCCTTCTCGTAAGTGCTTGATTATTTGAGACTTATGGTCGTCATGCCGGCTCTCACGGGAAGCTGAAATGCTTTTGCAACAATCAGTTGTGCCAAATTTCGGCACACACAACGACGTCGAATCCGGCTGAGCGCAGCGCGGCTAACCGGTTGATTCAACGGGAACCGGCCCCAAACTCGGCATATCCGGTGAGATCAAGGAATGCCCGCTGGTAAAGGTGGTTGAGGTTTGTCATTCCATAACAGCGGCGCTTGAGCACTTTCAGCTTATTACTACTTTGTTAGATTAATTCGGGTTGCGCGATGGAATAATACGAGCAGCACGAATGCGACCACAAAAAACCGTTTCGAATCATGGCATTATAATTAATATTCGTCAATGATCGCCAAAACCATACTGGGAATAATGAAGATCCAGCCTCACCAAAAATACCC
>JBAUWJ010000199.1:0-5069 GCA_049583715.1 Arenicellales bacterium
CCTCCTGGATATTGGATTTCAGCTTCTCCAGGAGCTGGTCGTTGGGCGCCACCGCGACCACCGGCATGTTGGCGTCCACCAGGGCCAGCGGACCGTGCTTCAGCTCCCCCGCGGGATAGGCCTCGGCATGGATATAGGAGATCTCCTTGAGCTTCAGTGCGCCCTCCAGGGCTATCGGGTAATGCGCGCCGCGCCCGAGGAAGAGGGCATGCTGCTTGTCCGCGAATTGCTCGGCGATCCCCGCGATGACCGGGTCCAGCTTCAGAGCCTGCTCCACCTTGGCCGGCAGGGAGCGCAGCTCCTTGACCAAGGCCGCCTCTTCGGCGGCCTGCAGCCCCCGGCGCCGCCCCAGTGCCACGCCCAGGAGCAGCAGCGCGGTAAGCTGGGTGGTAAACGCCTTGGTGGAGGCGACCCCGATCTCCGGGCCGGCGTGCGTCATGAAGGCGATGTCGGACGCACGCACCATGGAGCTTTCCGGAACGTTGCAGATGGTGAGCGCGTGCTTGTAGCCGAGACCCCGCGCCGCCTCCAGGGCCGCGAGGGTATCGGCGGTTTCTCCGGATTGGGAGATCGTCACCGCCAGGCTGTTCGCGGGCACCACGTGCTTCCGGTAACGAAACTCGCTGGCGACCTCCACGTCGCAGGCTATGCCGCGCGACTCGAACCAGTATCTCGCGACACAGCCCGCATGGTAGCTGGTGCCGCAGGCAATGATCTGAACATGGTCGGTTCCGTCGAAGACATCGGAAGCGCCCGGACCGAAAGACTGCTCCAGCAAAGCGTCCGTCGAGATGCGGTCTTCCAACGTATCCGTGATGGCACCGGGCTGGTCGAAGATTTCCTTGAGCATGAAGTGACGGTAGGGCCCCAGCTCCACGGCGTCGGCGCTCAGCCGGCTGGTGAACAGAGTCCTCTCCACCGTCTCGCCCCGCGCGTCGTAGATCGACACCTTTCCTCTTCGAATGTCGGCGACGTCACCGTTCTCTAGCGCCATGTATTGCCGCGTGACCGGGAGCAGGGCGGAGGTGTCCGACGCGATGAATGCTTCGTCGCCGTTCACACCCACGAGCAGTGGCGGACCGTTGCGCGCGGCCACCAGGTGATCCGGCTCACGCACGCTCATGACGCCCAGGGCGTAGGCGCCCTCCAGATCATTCACGGTATGCTGCACCGCAGCCAGGAGATCCTGCCCCTGTTGAAGATAATGATAGATCTGGTGGACGACCACCTCGGTATCCGTCTCCGACGTGAACTGAAATCCCATGGTTTCCTGCGCACGCCGCAGTTCATCATGGTTCTCGATGATGCCGTTGCACACTACTGCGACAGTGTTGTTGCAGATGTGTGGATGAGCGTTCTTTTCCGTGACGCCGCCATGTGTGGCCCACCGCGTGTGCGCCAGGCCCGTGTGACCTTGCAGGGCGGCGCGATCGAGCACGGCTTCCAGCGCGCTCACCTTTCCGATGGCCCGGGTGCGCAAGAACCTGTGGTCGTTCCCGATCACCGCGACGCCCGCGGAGTCGTAACCCCTGTATTCCAGCCGCCGCAGTCCCTCGAGCAGCACGTCCACCACATTGTCACCGGCCACCGCGCCGACGATACCGCACATGTTTCAACCTCTTGGAAGTGGAGCCTTCAAGCAGGGATTATAATGCCGCGCCCTCGCGCGACGCGATGGCCGCCGATTCCACCGGCCCCGTGAGCCCGCCGGCGGCGGACGAGACGAACGGCGCCCCGGCCCGCCTCAGCCGGCTCATTTCTCGGAAACGACAAAAATGGGGACGGACCACGTTTATAATTCTCGTCCCCGTTTCTCGCCCCGGCAGGTGCTGGCGGACATCGACGAGATAGAGCATGCCGTCGGCGATCTCACCGGCCGCGCGCGGGGTATCCTGAGGATCAACGCGCCCATGTCGTTTGGGCAGCACCATCTCACGCCCGCGATTGCGGAATACCAGAATGCGCAGCCGGGGGTCGAAGTGGAGCTGACGTTCAACGACCGTTTCGTCGACATCGTGAAAGTCACCGCCAGGATGGACAACGGCGAGACCTCGTGTGCCTCCACCAGCCACGACACCCGGTGAGTCAGTACCCGCGTCTTGCCGCTGCCGGCCCCGGCCAGCACCAGCACCGGACCGGGGGGTGCCGCCACCGCCTGCCGCTGCGCTTCGTTCAGGGGATCGAGAATGTGGGAGACATCCATACCTCGAATGATATCAAAGCGGCCTTTACCCGAGCGGCGGCTCGGAGTCGCTCGGCGCGGCCTTTCTAGCCTCAAAACGCTCGGTGTCGTGCACCCGCATCACCGGTTCGAAGAATTGGCGCACCACGTGCAGCCGGAAATCCGGTGAGAGATGGCCCACCTTGAGAGGGCGAAAGGATGCTACGAGGCGGGAGTGGCCGCCTGAAAACTGGTACGGAACTTCAGGGCCCCGCCGAGTACAGCAGGAACTCACACTCTCCGTCGTCACCGATGACGTGAACAGGTACTTCTGCAGAGAAATCCGAGGCGGTTTCCGGCGAGCTGACCGAAGTGCTGTGATTGCAGCACGAGAAAGTCACGCTCCAGGACACCGACTGCGTGGTCCCCTGCTGTACGCTCAGACCGGCGCTATAGATGCCGGGCGGGAAACTCGACGAGCCGGCAAACAAAGTGCTGACCCCGGAAGTCGCCGTCATCGCCAGTACCTTAGTGCCGACGAACACACTGGCCGAATAGGCCACCGCATCAACCGGCAGCACTGCGGCGGACACACTGACTGAACATCCCGCCACCGGGGAAGTCTCGGCGTGGGCAGGCAGAACCACGGCCCTCACCATGGGTTTGCGCCACGGCGACCCCAACAATGCCGAGACGACCGCCCCACCGGACGCACCGAGCGCCGTCAGCAACCGGCGGCGGCCGGCCGCCCGGGGATTCGCTTGGGATTCGCCGGCCGGCGCCGGGCCCGCCCTGTATTGACTCGGCCCTCTCTTTGAATTTGCCATCATCGAATCTCCTTCGGTTCGTATTACCAAGGATACCTTCCGCAGGGCAGTATGGCCGCCGGCTCAACAGCGACGATCGGACGAGCGGCCTGCGTTCACGGACTGACGGCCGGCAGCGTGGCGTCGGCGCCAGTCGGAATTTCTTCGATGCTTGATCATGGTGAACGAGGTCGGTCCTGTCGACGCCAGGGTCCTATGGCAGGAAACGAGCATTCGGTGGCGTCGTCAATAGCTGGTGAGTATCAAACAGTCTGTAACTTATCGGGGCTTGCCGATCCGGGGCTGAACTGTTCGATCCAGCATCGAAAGGGCGTCGCCGGGGTTTTTTTCACCAAGCGAGTATCGGGGCAGGGAAAACCAGCCCCGGCTCGGTTCGCTCTGGCATCCGCGCACGTCTGCCACCGGGAACGCCCGCGCTGCACAAACTGAAAAAGACCCCGGCGACGCCCGTTTCCGGATCGCGGCACCGTCATCCCGGCCTGAAGTCATTTGAATTGTTTCTGGCGGGGTACACTAGCTGAAACGCATCCGAACCAGCTCGAAGAGAGCAAAGAGACCGAGCGCGGTAAGGGGCACGATCCCGATGATGGCCCAGCGATAAACGTTGACCATGTCCTGCGGCGACGTGGTCGCGATAAGGTAAGGTCGCGCGCGCCGCGACGGCTTCCCGATGCGAAGCTCCTCATCGAGAGGAGCCGGCGTGTCATCCTTGCCCGAGTCGGTCGCCTGGGTGGCCGCTCCGGCCGTGGCGACGGTCGCGTTCGGCGCCTCGCCGGCGGGCTCGTCCTCGTCGTAGTCCTCGTCGTCTTCCTCGTCGCCGTCGAGCCGCACCTCGCCCTGAACATAGATCGGATCGTCCGGATAGATGCGCTCTTCCGTGTAGCGGTAGCGGTGCTTGCTGCCGCCCAGCTCGATCTGGATCAGGTTGCCCTTTGGATTCTGGCCGGGGGGAAAGCGAGGCGGGTCGCGGTCCTCCGGCTCGGGCGCCGGGCCGTACCAGATGCTGTGGTCGGTCGCGATGACGTCCGCCCCGTGGGGGTCGACGACGATCGTGCCGCTGTCGTCGCGAACGATGAACGGCGCGGAGCTCGTTTCCTCGCGCACCTTCGACCATCCTGCGCCGCCGTCTCTGTCGGATCCGTGGGGCGACACCGAGTCCTCGACGACGATGTGATACCAGCAAGTCTTCGATTGAGTCAGCGGCGACGACAAAGGCTCGGTGCCGGGCACCGCGTGCCCTTCAACGCGCACGTAGCCCTCCTTCGCGGAAGCGACGGCGACGCGGCTCAGGGACATCAGTGCGCGCATCTGCCGCCAGGAACGCAGCCCCACGAAGGCAGGCAGGCCGGCAAGCGCGCCGATGACGGCGAAGGCAACAACGAAGACGCCGGTCGGCGCCTCACGAACGATCTGCGACAGCGACATATCGATGTTCTCCAGTAATCGGCCTCTGGAACGAAGCCGAACTTCGACAGCAACGCCACCGCCTGGTCCCAAACGTCCGCCCTGGACGACGCCAGGGAACGCACCAGGCACTACGTTCCCTGCACCATCGTCGTCACGCCGGCGGAACGGAATATAGACCAGCTCTCCCGGGCCGGGAAAGCCATTTCGGAAAAGGGCGGATAGACGGCACGGAATCTCAGCGAAGACGCCGGGGCATTCAGCAGGCCGGTCGCAGGGGCCGCGCCATCGAGGCTCAGCGGGAGGAGCCGCCGCCGGAGGGAGCGGCGTGTTCGCGCAGCGAGGTCAACGACTCTCCCCACCACAATCCAATGCGCCGGCTGAAGGCGGCCCCGGTGACACCCTGGCACGGGATGGTCTTCAGGGGGGCTGCTCCAACCACCGTGGGTCACGGTGACCAGAAGGCCTGTACCTCGTCCAGCCAATGCCGGAGCTATCCGAATTGCTCCGGCCGCAGACTGTGGCTGCGTGACCGGGCGGCAGCCTGCGCCGGCTATTCGACGGTCACCGACTTCGCGAGATTGCGGGGCTTATCGATGTCGGTACCCTTGATCACGGCGACGTGATAGGCGAGCAGTTGCAACGGGATGGTGTAGATGATGGGAGCGACGGCATCG
>JBAUWJ010000200.1:0-3348 GCA_049583715.1 Arenicellales bacterium
AGAACGCATCGATCTTCTACTTCATCAATCCAGCCGATTCCCACCTGCGGGACCTGATCATGCAGGGGCTCTGGATCAAGACACAAAGCAGTCCCTTCGAGGCCCCGTACTTCAGTTGCGTGCCCTATCTGCTCGGAGAAGGGCAGGCGATGCAGTATTCAGTGTGGCCGAAGTCCAATAAGAAAACGCGCATACCCCGGCTGCCGCTGCGGCCGCCGGATGACTACTTGCGCAATGCCATGGTCGCGGCCCTCGACGCCGGCGACGTGGAGCTGGATTTTCGTGTGCAGTTGCAGACCGACCCACATCTGATGCCCATCGAAGACGCCAGCGTGCTCTGGCCCGAGAGGCTGTCACCCCGCGTGTCCGTCGCGACGCTGCGGATACCGCGCCAGAAGTTCGCTTCCCCCGCGCAGATCGACTTTGAGAAGCGCCTTTCCTACAACCCGTGGCATTGCATCCCGGAGCACCGCCCCCTGGGTAACCAGAGCCGGGCACGGCGCCGGATGTACTGGGAGCTGTCGACGCTGCGCCACTCGAAGAACGACATTCCGCATTATGAGCCGAACGGGGATGAAGAGTTCGAATAGCATCCGGGGCGGGCGGCCGGATGACGAGATGGGTGCGGGAAGCATTGAGGCATGAGCCGGCGTCCGGACCACCTCGATCAGGAGCGGCTTGAAGCTCTCATCGCCGGGCGGTGTTTCGCGGAGGCCGCGGAATTGCTCGAGGAGAGCGTTCGAAAGGGTGCAAACAGCGAGGCGCTCGGACTGCTTGGTCTTGTCCGCTTCCATCTCGAGGACTACGCGGAAGCGGAGCGCCTGTTGCAGCGCGCCCTGATGCTCGGCCCCGGCACGGAGCGGTGGCGGATCGTCGGCGAGCACGCGCGGGCGAATGCAGTGGCCGGCGTGCAGGCGCCGGTGCCCCAACCCGGATATTTCCAGCGGGAGCCTCTGCTGGCCGCGCCACCCGCGGCGGCGGGCGACCTGCCGCCACCTCTCGTATTGCCCGGGGGAGGCCTGTTCGCCGGCGGGCTGGATCTGGCCGGTGACGTCATTGGCCGGGGACTCGGGCTCGTCGGCGATCTGCTGGTACACGCCTATGGCTTCCTCGCCGGCTACCAGGACGAGGTTTGGACCAACTGGTACCGGCGCGGCCGGTTTCGTGCCCTGTTGAGCCTTGCCTACATGCGCGACCTGCTCAACCGCCGCAACCTGGTGGTCAGCTACCCCCGCGGCGTGCTGGTGGGTTTCCAGCCGTCCGGGCAACGGGCGCCGGCCGGCGCACGATGTTTTCGTACCGCCGATGGAAGCTGGAACAACCTCGCCGACCCGATGGAAGGCGCCGCCGGCACCCGCTTCCTGCGCAACGTCGCTTTGGATGCCATCCACCCGGAGCGGGGCGAACGACTGCTCACGCCGAATCCCAGGCGGGTGAGTCTCGCGCTCTTGACCCGGCAGGGCGGGATGCAGGAGGTGCCCTTCCTGAACCTGCTGGCCGCGGCCTGGATCCAGTTCCAGGTTCACGACTGGGTGAGCCACGGCGATAACCTGGGCCCGCCCGACACCATCGAGATGAGCCTTGCGGAAGATGATCCGGCCCGGGTCGTCTATGGGCAGCGCAGCATGGCCGTGGGCGGGACCCAGCCCGATCCGACGCGCCGCCGCGAGGGCGAGCCGGCGCCGGTCAGCTATATCAATGAAGTGACCCATTGGTGGGACGGCTCCCAGGTGTACGGCAGTGATCCAAAGATCCAGCACCGGTTGCGCAGTCACGTCGACGGCAAGCTCGCGATGGCCGAGGGACTGTTGCCCTGCCGGAGCGGTGTCGAGGATGTCGGCTTCGTACGAAACTGGTGGGTGGGTCTGGGTATGCTGCACACGCTGTTCGTGCGGGAACACAACGCCATCTGCGAACGCCTGAAAGGGAAATATCCGGGTTGGGACGACGAGCGGCTGTTCCACGTGGCGCGACTCGTCAATGCAGCGGTGATGGCCAAGATACACACCATCGAATGGACGCCGGCGCTGCTTCCCCAGCAGGCCGCCGATCTGGCTTTGAACGCCAATTGGTACGGGCTCGCCACCTACCTGCTTCGTTCGCGCAAGCAGCGCAAGGCCCGCTCCACTTTCAACATCCGGCAGCCCGAGCTCGGCGGCGTGGTCGGCAATCCCATCGACCGGCACGGCTCGGCTTACGGTTTGACCGAAGAGTTCGTCGAGGTGTATCGCCTGCATTCACTCATGCCGGATACCCTGGTGCTGCGCAGCCGCAGAACCGGCGACGTCATCAAGCGCGTGCCCGTGGCCGAGACCCGGCAGGCCGGATCGGCGAAGCTGACTCGCATCGTCGACATGGCGGATTTGTTCTATTCATTCGGTAATCAACACCCCGGGCAGCTCGTCCTGAACAACTATCCGCGATTCATGCAGACGCTGAGCATGCCGGGCAACCCCGTGTTCGACCTCGGGGCGGTCGACATCCTGCGCGCCCGCGAGCGGGGCGTGCCGCGCTACAACGAGTTTCGCCGGCAGCTCGGGTTGAAGGCCATCCGCTCCTTCGATGACCTTACCCGTGATCCGAGGCGGCTCGCGTCCCTGAAAGACGTGTACGGTGACGGAACGGAGGCGGTGGAGAACCTGGATCTGCTGATCGGCACGCTGGCCGAAGACCCGCAGGATCCGCCCGTGCGGCCGACGGGCTTCGCCTTCGGCGAGACGTTGTTCCAGATTTTCATTCTCAACGCCACTCGCAGGCTGCAGGCCGATCGCTTCTACACGGACTGCTACAACGAGGAGACCTATACGGCGGAAGGTCTCGACTGGATCGACGATGTCTCTTTGAAGACCGTCATTCTGCGTCATTATCCCGAGCTTGCCGAAACCGGGCTCGCGAACGTGACCAACGCCTTCGAGCCCTGGGATACGGCGGAGCGTCTGGACCCACGGCGGCATCCGCTCAGGGCGTGGGACGCCGATCTGCAGCCCGATCCCTGGATGGGTGATGCGTACCGTTTCAAGGCGCCGGCTTAGTGTGTTACCTGCCCTTGGCGACGCCGAAGTCCCTCGACTCTCCGCCGTGAGGCGGGTTGTCGGGCAGTCGAAAGTCGGCGCGCCAGTCAAGGATCGTGTGCGCTGCTTCGGTCGCAACCTCCCCGTTCGGCTCGACAATATTGAACAGGCCGCAAGCCCCGGTCTCGACGGCGAGCAGTGCGGCATGGGCCGCGGCGTCCACGTGAAGGGGTAGAGAGGCGGGCGGCTCGTCGACGCCGGTTCCGGGTCCGTAGAGCCTGCCGTAACGGAGCACGACGCCCGCGAGCGGGGGTGAATTCAGCACCCGGTCCTCCAG
>JBAUWJ010000201.1:0-6540 GCA_049583715.1 Arenicellales bacterium
TCTCTGCCGCCGCGGATGCGCGCCCGCCGGATCCCCGATGCCGATCTACCGGGACAAACCGGACTTGAACCGCGAAACAAGGAAGAACGAAGGTCGGGATTTCATCCCGAAATTGTCCCAGTCAGAATGAATTCTGACCCACAACGGAACCACCGCCCGAGCGCCCCTGTGGGTCGGAATTCATTCCGACAATTCCCTCGAGTCAGAATGAATTCTGACCCACAACGGAACCACCACCCGAGCGCCCCTGTGGGTCGGAATTCATTCCGACAATTTTCTCGAGTCAGAACGATCTTCCAACTCGCACCGTCGCTACCGGCCGGGGCGAGTCCCCACACATCCCACAGCCACTTTCAATTGATCGAAACGGCGGGCGAGTGTGATGTCAGCAGCGCATTCCTGATCCGCCACTGTTCCCCCGCCTCGACGTCGTCGAGGAAACGGAGCTGGCCGCCGCTCTGGATCGCCAGCGGCAGGCCGCCGCGCAGCACCAGGCGATCGCGGCTGTGGGCCGCGATGCGTTCACCGGGCAGGATGATCCCGACGAGGTTCAGGGGATCGCCGGCGGCGACGGTGACCAGCTCGTTCGACGGAGCCGCCTTGCGCTGACGGCGCAGGGCTCCCACGGCGTCGGGCAGCGCAAACTGCTCGCCGCTGAACCCGGAGACGAAGCGCCCGCCGCGCACCTCGCCGCGCGCCTCCAGGCGCCGGTACACGCCGAGAAGCTCGCGCCAGCTCGGAATGTTCTGCTCGCGCTCGAGCACTTTGCGGAACACCACGCCGTAGCGGCGCAGCAGCACCGAAGCGACGTGGCGGGCCCGCTGCTCGTCGCTCGCGTCGCGGTAGCGCGTGAGGCTCCAGCGGCCGGTCTCGGCGACGTCGCCCTCGCCGCCGGCCAGCAGCTCGGTCAAGCCCCGGAAGCTGTCGCTGGTGACTCTGCCGGCAGCGGCCAGCTCCCGCAGGCTCCTGATCAAGTCGTCCTCGGCAAGGCTCGTATGCTCCTGGATCTCGTCGAAATACAGCGCTCCGAAGTCGGTAAAGGCATCGACCAGCCTGCACGCGACAGGGGACAGGGGACGCGTGTCTCGTGCTTCGCCGGCACGCCAGGAGCCCCCCCGCCGTCGCGGCACGAAACGAATCAAGGCGCCGCGATTCATCTGCCGCGAGGTGTCACCCTGCGGCGAGCGATCCCAGACCAGCCGCCCGCTGAGGCAGGCGCGGTCCAGCATGCCGCGGTGATAGCCGTCGAGGCGCGCCGGCAACAGGTCGCGCTCCCAGGCAGCGACCGGCGCCGGGAAACCTTCGAGCTGTTCCATGACCTTGGCGAGCGCCGCCTCCCCTTCCTGTCGGGTCTCGTTGGCGAGGCCCTGCCATTCGAGCAGGAAACGCATGTAGTCGGCGGGCGACACCGGCTCGATCTCGCGGCGCAGGCGGTCCACGGTGGCGCGGTTGATGCGTGCCAGGAGGCGCCGCTCGCACCACTCTTCCGCCGTGCCGCTGAATCGTCCCCGCATCGCGAAGCCTTCCGTCTCCAGAGCCGCGAGCGGGCCGGCCAGCTCGGCCACGCGAACCGCGAGGAACCGGGCCAGCGTGTCCTCCGTCACCGGGCCGCAGCCTTCGAGGCGGCTGCGCAGCAGCTCCCGCATCGCCTCCCCCCGGTCGGCGACCTCGAAGCGCTTCGTGCCGATCTCACGGGCCTCGTCGTCGCAGCTCAGCTCCGGATGCACCCAACGCCACTGGAGCAGCCGCTCCACAGCGGTCCAGCGCCGCTGGTCTCCGGTCACGATCACCGTCGCCCGGCCTTCCTGGCGCAGCCCGTCCGCCAGTCGCCGCCAGCCGCCGGCCGTGACCTCTTCTTCCGACAACCCGCCGAGCAGGACGAGGGCGTCGTGCAGCTCGTCCCCGTTTTCCGCGGTGGGCCAGGCCTGGGCGCGCACCATCTCGATGGCCTCGCCGTCCAGGCGGCCGAGAGTCTGCGCCGTCTCCGGGTCCAGGACACCGCGCGATTGCACGGCGCTGGTTCGCCGCTCTTCCGCCGGCGCGTCGTCGAGAAACGCATAGGGCCTCGCGGATAGAATCTCCTGGGCGAGCGGCGACGGCAGCGCCATATCCCGGGTCACCACCTCAATCCGGCCCGCCTCGATGTCCTTCAGCACGCGCTCCAGACCTTCGACGTCCATGGCCTCGTACAGGCAATCCGTGAGCGTCTGCCGGACCAGGGGATGATCGGGAATCTCGCGCTCACCCGCCGTCAGGTTCTCCTGGCAGGCGAGCTGGTCCGGGAAGACGACCGCGATCAGGTCCTCTGCGTCCATGCGCTGGAGCTGCGGTGGTACGCGCTTGCCGTTGCGGTTGCGGCGCACGGCCAGCGCCGTGGTCGCGTTCCAGCGCCACCTCGAAGTGAACATCGGCGCGGCGAGCACCGCCTGGGTCAACACGTCGGCGGCCGTGGCCGCCTTGAGATAGTGGCGCACTTCCCCGAGCGGAAAGCTGTGCGTCGCGCTCAGCGACAGGACGATGCTGTCCTCCAGAGCCGCGGCCTGCAGCTCGAAGTTGAAGCGTCGGCAGAAGCGCTTGCGCAGCGCCAGGCCCCAGGCGCGGTTGATGCGCGAGCCGAAGGGCGAATGTATGACCAGGTGGGTGTCGCCAGACTCGTCGAAGAAGCGCTCGAACATGATGCGCCGCTGGGTGGGCAGCATCTCGAGGGCGGCGACGGCGGTGCCGAGGTAGTCGATGAGCTGCTCGGTGGCCGACTCCCCGAGCGCCAGCCCGGACAGCCACGGTCTCACCGATTCCCGTTCGCCGTTCCAGTGCCGCTCGAAGTCCTCACGCAGCCGCGATACGGAGGCGGACAGCTCGTCGCTGCGCCCCGGCGCCTCACCGAACCAGAAGGGGATGTTGGGCGGCGCGCCCCTGGCGTCGGTGACACGCACCGTGGCGCGCTCGACCTTCTCGATCCGGTAGGACGTGTTGCCCAGTTGAAAGATGTCCCCGGGCAGGCTCTCGAAGGCGAAGTCCTCGTTCAGGGTGCCGATGACCTGGTCCTCCGGCTGCAGCACCACATCGTAGTCGAACTGGTCGGGGATGGTGCCGCCGTTGGTGAGGGCCGTCAGCCTGGCGCTCTTTCGGCCGCGCAGCTTGCCGTTGACGGCGTCGTGGTACACCAGCGCTCCGCGCCGGCCGCGGCGCGTGGAAAAGCCGTTGGCGAGCATGTCGATCACCGCTTCGAATGCGCCCGGCTGCAGATCGCGGTACGGCCAGGAGCGCCGGCACAAAGCGTGCAGCTCATGAGAGGCCCAGTCGCGGTCCGCCGTCTCCGCGACGATCTGCTGGGCCAGCACGTCCAGCGCGCCGCCGGCCACTTTCAGGGCTTCCAGCTCGTCGCGCCGCACGCTGTCCAACAGGGCCGCACATTCCACCAGCTCGTCGCGCGTGGTGGGGAACAGCCGGCCCTTGGGCGTGCCGCCGACGGCGTGTCCGGAGCGGCCGACCCGCTGCAGGAAGGTGGAAATCAGACGCGGCGAGCCGAGCTGGCAGATGAGATCCACGTCGCCGATGTCGATCCCGAGCTCGAGCGAAGCCGTGGCCACCAGGGCGCGGAGCCTGCCCGACTTGAGGCG
This sequence comes from Arenicellales bacterium, assembly GCA_049583715.1. Lineage (GTDB taxonomy): Bacteria > Pseudomonadota > Gammaproteobacteria > Arenicellales > JAANXG01 > JAANXG01. The sequence continues at coordinate 3,621 of JBAUWJ010000201.1, forward strand.
CTGCTCCGCGTCCAGGCGGTGCTCCTTCGCGAGGCTCCCGTGATGCGAGGTCACGGCGTCCTCGCCGAGCCGCTCGGCAAGATGGCGCGCCGCTCGCTCCGCCAGGCGCCGGGTGTTCACGAACACGAGCGTGGTGCGGTGCCGCTCGATCAGCTCCGCGAGCCGGTCGTAGATCTCCGCCCACTGCTCCCCCGACATCACCGCCTCCAGCGGCGAGGAGGTCAGCTCCAGGGCGATGTCGCGCCGCTTCTGATGGCCCATATCGACGATCAGCCGGGGCTCGTCGTCGTTGCCCACGAGGTAATTGGCGATCAGGTCCACCGGACGCTGCGTGGCCGACAGGCCGATCCGCACCGGAGGCGTCGCGGTGAGAGCCGACAACCTCTCCAGTGACAGCGCCAGGTGCGCGCCCCGCTTGTTGCCCGCCAGGGCGTGAATCTCGTCGACGATCACGGTCTTCACCGTACCGAGGGCCATCCTGCCTGACACCGAGGTCAGTAGAATGAAGAGCGACTCCGGCGTCGTCACCAGGATGTGCGGCGGCTGCTGGCGCATCCGCGCCCGCTCCGAGGCGCTGGTGTCGCCGGTGCGCACCTGGGCTCGGATCTCGACGTCGTCGAGACCCTCGCGGGCCAGGCCCTGCCGGATGCCTTCGAGGGGGAGCTGCAGGTTCTTATGGATATCGTTGGACAGGGACTTCAGGGGCGACACGTAGAGGACCTGCACGGTGTCGTCCAGGCCCCGGTTCTCGATGCCCTCCACCAGCAGCCGGTCGATAGCGCACAGGAACGCGGCGAACGTCTTGCCGGAGCCGGTCGGCGCCGCGATGAGGGTGTGCCGGCGCGACCGGATCGCGGGCCAGGCGCGGGTCTGACAGTCCGTCGGGGCGTCGAAGGCCGCCTCGAACCAGGCGGCCACGACGGGATGGAAGGCGTCGAAGGACATGCTTCAGTAAACCACGAAGCGGATGCCGCGCCAAGGGGCGGCGCGGCGGCATCATCGGCCGCGATCGCCGATCCGATCAGCCTTTCCGTATGTTTGAACGCCGCGCCCGGTGGCAGCCCGGGTCAATCCTGCTCCAACAAGTCGATGAGCGCCCGGAAGAGATCCGTCTCGGTAAGCACTCCGACGACCCGGCCCTCCTTCACCACGGGCAAGCCGCCGATCCGATTGGCGGTCATCAGCCTGGCTGCGGACACCAGTAAATCGTCGGGCCCCACGGTAACCACCGGCGTGTGCATGACCTCGCTCACCTCCACTTCCGCCTCCAGGTAATGGCGTGCCGCGAGCTGGAGATCTCTCTGTGTCAGCACACCGACGACCTTGTCTTCCTTATCCACCACCGGCAGGTGATGCAGGTTCCGGTCGTGCATGATGTCGAAGCCCTGGCGGTAATCCGCGTCGCTTCGAATCGTCATTGGTGATTCGGACATATACCGGTTGACTTTCATTGGGACCCTCCGCTTCGTTGACCGGCGGCGCCGGCTGCCCCGCGTACACTTACCTTTACACCGGAATCCGGCGCGCGTGTTGATCCAGGTCAACCTTGCAGGGCGAGCCTCGCCGGACTTCCGGCCGCCGTGACATACCCCGTGCATTCGCAATATGCTTCCGACGAACTACAATTTGGACTGAAACGGGGCAAGGACCCGTATTTCCTGCGCCCCGGAGTAGATGCCATGACAGCGAATCGGACCGTCACCGGAGAGCCCCAGCGCCTCCGGGCCTTGATACCCCTGGAAAGCCTCAGCGCCGAAGGCTTCGAGCGGGTTGCCAATGCGATGAGCCTTCAGCGGGTGAAGGCGGGGACCATGTTGTTCCGCCTCGGCAAGCAGAACGACTATTCCCTGTATCTTCTCGACGGCTGCGTCGAGCTGGCCGATGCTCACACGGAGGAGCTGGTGGATGCCGGCAGCGATCGCGCCCGACGCGCCCTGGTGCACGTGCGGCCCAATGAGTTCACGGGAACCGCGCTGACCGACTGCATCGTCGCGGTTATCGACAGCGCCCTTCTGGAGAAACATCTGGCCTGGGATCAGATTACCAGAGATCAGATGGCCAGAGACCAGACGGCGACGCGCCAGAGGACGGGAAGGCCCGTGGATGGCTACGAGGTCAAGGAGTTCGAGGGCACCGCCGACATCGACTGGATGATGCAGATGCTCGAGACACCGGTCTTCATGCACCTGCCCACCGCCAACATTCAGTCGCTGTTTTCCCGATTCGAGGAGCTTTCGGTCACCCAGGGACTGGTCGTGGTACGCCAGGGCGACCCGGGGGACTACTACTACATCATAAGGCAGGGGCGCGCCGGGGTTACCCGGCACACCGGGACAGACACCGCGGAATCGACGCTGGCGGAGCTGGGCCCGAGAGATGCCTTCGGCGAGGAGGCGCTGCTATCCGACAATCCACGCAATGCCACGGTAACCATGCTCACCGACGGCCTGTTGATGCGCCTTTCGAAGGAGGACTTCCGAAGCTTGATGACCGAACCCTTGATCAAGCGCGTTGACGAGGCACAGACCGTGGCCATGATACGGGCAGGCGCGCTGGTGCTGGACGTGCGCCTCGAGAGCGAGTTCCTCCAGGGCAGCATCCAGGGCGCGCGCAATCTTCCCTTGTACCTTCTCCGGCTCAAGGCACCCTCGCTGGATCCCGCGCTGCGTTACGTAGTGGTGTGCGACACCGGCGCCCGCAGCGCCGCGGCGGCGTTTCTATTGAGCGAACGCGGCCTGGACGTCTCACTGCTGGAAGGCGGGTTGGCGTCGCTGGGTGCGCGCGACGACGAGCACTAGCAGGCTGTTGAAAAACAGCCTGCTAGTGCGGGACAGGGATGTCCCGCCGCGAATCAAGCACTGTAAGTGCTTGATTCGGCGTAGCCGAGTAGCGGACATGCGCCGTGCTCGGCGCGTTGAAA
>JBAUWJ010000202.1:0-3915 GCA_049583715.1 Arenicellales bacterium
TGCTCCGCCAGTCCATGTCCGGCAGCCTGAAATCGACGTATCCCAGCGCCGCCCCCGCCGAGATCTGGCCCAGGGTCAGCTCGTCGCCCCAGTCCCCGACGACTTCTTCCAGGGCGTCCTCGGCGCGGGCTACCGTCCGTTTCTGGCGCTCGACCCAGTCGGTCTTGCGGATCTCCTCCGGCCGCCTGCTCTCCAGCACGCACAGCACCGCGGCATCGAGAATGCCGTCGCACAGGGCCTGGAGGCGCAGCACCCGCCAGCGATCGAAGCCTTCTTTCGGGACCAGCGACGCACCCACCCGGCTGCACAGGTACTCGCAGATCACCGGCGAATCGAACAAGGTCAGGCCCTCGTCCACGATCAGCGCCGGCACCTTGCCGAGCGGATTGTCCTTGGACAGGTCGGTCTCGGGCGCCCAGGGATTGGTGGGAATGAGCTCGATCACCGAATCCTGGCCCGTCTCGACGGCGGTGATCATCACCTTGCGCACATAGGGTGACGTGGCGGAATAGCGAAGTTTCATCAGACCCTCTTTTGTCATTGGAAGTCGGTCTTCTCAGCAGTCAATATAGTGGCCCAGCGCCGGAGATATTGTATCGATGGCGTCATTGCCTTGCCTCGGGGAGGCGATCCTGGCGGTGACCGCTCGCCGTCGCGGGCGCGCCCGCGCAAGGCAGGACCCCCGCCCGGCTTCTACCTCTTTCCCAGCTTGTCCATGACCGCTTCATGGTATCCCGCCTGCAAAGACAGATCCACGCAGCGTTCGCTGCCGAGCTTCGCCTTGAGGAGACTCAGCCTCTTGACCGCCGAGGCACGCTCTCCGCCGTGCTCCATCCGGCCGATCAGGGACTCGACGTTTCGGATCTCGGAGTAGAGGGTCACTTGCTGCGGAAGGTGCCCCGAGTTCCTGAGGATGCGGTACGCCGCCCTGAGATTCTCCGGCACCATGGAATCGTCGTCCAGCGCCAGCGGGCGTCCCACGCCGGGCAGGTCGTCGAGCATGCCCCGCTCGATGGCCTCCTCGATATTCGCTTCGGCGAGCTGGTCCAACAGGTTCATGAGACTCACTCGCCCTTGGCGATGGGCCGCCTCGGATCGGTGATCCACTCGCTCCAGGAACCCACGTAGAGGCGCGAGTCCGGGAGGCCCGCAATCTCCATCGCGAGGAGATTGTGGCAGGCGCTGACGCCGGAGCCGCAACTGTGAACGACCTGCTCTCCCGGCGCATCGCCGGTCACCGCCTCGAATCTCTCCCTGAGCGCCCGCGGGTCCTTGAACCGGCCCTGCTCGTCGAGGTTGCCGGCGAAGGGCAGGTTCACCGCGCCGGGAATATGCCCGGCCTTGGCGTCGATGGGCTCGGTCTCGCCTCGAAAGCGCGGCGCACCGCGGGCATCGACCAGCCGCACCCGGTGCTCCTCGAGCGCCGTCTCGAGCTGGTCGCTGGTCAGCCAGAGCTCGTCACGGACTACCGTGTGGAAGTCCGCGGACTCAGGCTCGGGTACCACATCGCTCACCGGGTGTCCTCCGGCGGTCCATGCCGCCCAGCCGCCGTCCAGCACGGCAGCCGCATCATGGCCGAGCCAGCGCAGCATCCACCACAGCCGGGAGGCATACACGCCACCGGCCTGATCGTAGGCCACCACCTGCTTGCCGCCGGTGACGCCGTGGCGGCCCAGCCACTGCGCCAGCTCTCCGGCATCGGGCAGCGGATGACGCCCCGTGTCGGCCCGCCTGGGCGACGACAGAACCCGGTCCAGATGGGCATACACGGCCCCCGGAATGTGCGAGCGCCGGTACTCGCCTTCCCCCCAGCCCGGATCGTCGAGCTGGAAGCGGCAATCGAAGATCACCCACTGCGGATCGTCGAGGCGCCCGGCGAGCGTGTCGGCGGATAGGACAGTCTTGTACATACGGCAACGGGCCCCGGCGGCACACATGTTATGATCGATGTATTCAAATCTATACCAGCAAAGCCTTCCATTCAATTGAACCGGGCGCCGTATTGATGCGAACCGAATCGCACAGCCGGCAGAAAACCCGGGCGCGTGCGGCGGCATGACACGAGACTCCATAGCGCTCTTTCCCCTCAACGCCGTCCTCTTCCCGGAGGGCCCGTTGCCGCTGCGCATCTTCGAGCCTCGTTACCTGAAGATGGTCAGTGACTGTGTGAAGAACGATCGTCACTTCGGTGTCTGCCTCATCGCCGAAGGCCCGGAAGCGGGCCAGGCCGCCCGCCCCGTCGACTACGGCACTCTCGCCCGCATCGAGGACTGGAACCAGCTCCCCGACGGCCTCCTCGGCATCACCGCGCGCGGGGGCAGGCGCTTCGTCGTCCGGGAAACGAGCGTCGCCAGCGACCAGCTCATCACCGCCGACATCGAGATCATCGACGAGCCCACCGCCCAGGCCGGTATCGAGGAGGAATTCCAACCCCTGGTGGAAATCCTGCAAAAGGCCCTCCCCCAGGCCGGCCCCCTCTATCAGAACATGCAGCCCCATTGGGACGACCCGAACTGGGTCGCCTACCGCCTGGCCGAACTCATGCCCCCCGACAACGAGTTCAGGCTGGAAGTGCTCCAGGCCGCCACCCCCCACCGGCGCCTCGAGCTCGTCAACGAGCGCCTGAGATCCCAGGTAACCCGACAGTAACAACCCCCACCCGAGCCCGGGACCGCCTATTCCGTCCCCGCTCCAGTTCAACTAGAATACGCCCTCCAACCCGGAACCCGTGGGGCGGTAGCTCAGCTGGGAGAGCGTCGCGTTCGCAATGCGAAGGTCGGGAGTTCGATCCTCCTCCGCTCCACCAATAAAATCAATAACTTACGGTTAATCTTAGCCCCTCGCAGCCAGGGAGAGATTCAGCTGTCGGGCACATATCAGGCAGCAGTTCTAGGGGCTCTAGCCTGATTCCATACCCTTCGCTCGGGAGACGGAAGGGGGCATCCAAGGCCTCCTGACCCGCCCCCGATGTGGCCCAGGGGTGGGGGGCCGTCCCCAAGGAGTGTCCATCAATCCCGATTCTTGGATTCACGCCAATGGTGGATCCGCTTGGCGCGCGGGTAAGGGGAGTACGCCTGCAGACACAGACGTCCGGTGGCAAACGTGTGTGTCGTCGTCCAGGTGTCGAGCCCATATCGGTTCCTCCGCCTTGGAGCAGCGTCCGTCAGGCCGACGTACACACCGTTGATATACCGTGCTTCGGCTTGCTCGGACATCTCGATGATGGTGAGGCCGATCGCAACCGTGCCGATGCACACCACGGTACAGCGCCACGGTGACCAGAGGTTGTTGAAGTGGGGAGCCTTACCAGGGTTCTCGCGTTCGTCCACCTCAGCCCGGTGGAAGTGCTCCGAGTTGGGGGCGATCACCACACGGTGGCCCCGGGCCTCCAGGGCGAGAAAGAGTTGATTCGCGAAGAACAGGGCCTTGTCGAGGCCGGTCTTGGTGACGGCCAGGTCAACCAGGAGCTTCTTGGCCGGTTTCAGGTACCCCCCGTGGTACGAGACCCGGCCGGGCTCGAAATGGGGCTTGGCGCCGGCGACGAGCGGGTGGGTATCCGGCCCCGTCGGAAAAGCTATTCGCCTGCGACGCTGGCGTTGCGGCGGCCGGGGCCGCGGGCGAAAGTGCAACGGTAGCGTACCATCGCGGGTCCACTCGAGCAGGTCGCCGGGTCTGGGGTCCGGTAAGGCGGACTGTTTGGGCGCCTTGCCCACCGCCAGCTTCGCCCAGTAACCACGTTCAGGCCTGGGGACGTTGAGCGACGTACAGACTCTGAGCATTTCGCTAGCAGGCTGTTGAAAAAGCCGTCACGTGGCCCTTCATTGGGCGAGGATTGATAAAATCCGCACTGGTCGATCTCAAACAATAAGAGTTGAAGCAATGCGCGGCGCCGATACCCAACAAGAAGCCCTGTTC